>NZ_JAKRFQ010000399.1 GCF_022347985.1 Photobacterium sp. OFAV2-7 | reverse complement strand
ACAATATTGTCTGCCCTGAAGTGGGAAAGATAGTCGACCTGTTCGCTGGTTGATTTACCTGACAGTGTCTGGGCACTTACAACCTGACTGTTTCCGGTTCCACGCTGGTCCAGCAACAACACCCGGTATTGTTGCAATGCCCTTTTCAGCCAGCCGCTGTTGGCATCAGGACGAGGTGACGGGAAGCCTGGGCCGCCCTGCAGATAGACAAGCCATGGCAATGTCGTATCGCGGCTCTCTTTCAACACAACTTCACGGGCAAAGACCGTGATTGTTTCCCCGTCTTGATCGGCATAATCAAGCGGCAAAACAAACTGATGCTGTCGACATAACATATTGTCGACATAGTAAGCTGACTGCACTCTATTCTCCTTGTTATAACTGACTTCGTCTTACAACTATGTGTCCGATTGTATAGCAAGAATATGGCCTGATGAAAACAGAGGATTAATTCAGACACCCAGAAACAACAATGCCCGGCAATATGCCGGGCATTTTTATATCAGGTATCTGGACGTTAACTAGGCATTCTTAACAGCCACTGAGCGGGCCAAAATAGCCAACGTTGTCCCGTTATGTAACAAGGCATTCGCCGCCGGGCTAAGCATTCCTAAGGCAGCAGCCAGCATAATGCCGCTAGTGACGTATTCAGCCAGCTTGATATTACTGTTACCCAACGACATGGCCACCTGTGCCAACTGCCTTGACTCAGCAACGCCGTACAGCTCATCTCTCAGCAACACGACATCCGCTGCCTGCCTGGCTAGCTCAGTTCCTTTGCACATAGCTACACCGACATCGGCTTTTGTCAGTGCCGGTGCATCATTGACACCATCACCAACGAACATCACGGTACGGCCTGACTGGCGCAGCTCCTCGACAATTTTCGATTTGCTCGTCGGGGTTGCCTCTGCATAGACCTTATCCAGCTTAAGCTCATCCCCCAGCATCTGCGCCTTGAAGGCACGATCCCCGGAGATCATAACGAGCTCACGTATTCCCGAATCACGAAGATTCTGAAGCGTCTGCGTTACATCGTCACGTAGATGGTCACGTAAACCAATCAAGCCTATTAATTTATGCTGATGCGAAATAAAGATCAGGTGTCGCCCTTTTTTCTCAAGCTCCCTGATAGTTGACTCAAACGCTGTAAAGTCGACTTCTTCATGGACTTCAAGGAAATGACGACTTCCCATTACCAGACAATGATCATTGAGAGTACTGCGAAGGCCATGAGCAATCACGTACTCGACCTCACCATGATCGATATGCGGCAACTCATTGTCTTTCGCCGCATTGACCACCGCCTGAGATAGTGGGTGGCTGCTGTGCTCTTCCACTGATGCTGCAATGGCCAGCAAATCTCGCGCGCTATTATCACCGCAGAGCGGTACGACATCGGTCACTTCCATATCGCCGTAAGTCAGTGTCCCTGTTTTGTCAAAGACACAGGTATCCACCTTCACCAGCTTCTCGATGGCACTGCCGCCCTTAAGCAGAATGCCATTTTGCGCTGCGCGATACATGATTGACTTGAAGGTGACCGGCGTACTTAGCTTAAGTGCACAGGAATAATCCACCAAAAAGACAGAAGCAAGGCGATTGACATCCTGAGTCAGTGCAAAGACAGCCGCACCAATGCCCAAAGTAATTTTGACACGGCGATCTGCCATATCCTGAGTCACCTGCTGGATCTCGCTCTTCTCACTCAGCGACTCGTAAATCAACTTGGCGATCTTGGCGGTGGTTGCTTCACTGCCGACCTTTTCTACCCGTACCTTGATAGAGCCTTCATGGACCGTTGTTCCTGAATACACAACCGCACCCACTTCACGACGTACAGGCACACTTTCACCCGTGAGCGTTGACTGGTTGATCAGTGCTGCACCGGATTCAACCTTTCCGTCAATCGGAATCGCGTTGCCGGGCATCAATTCAATCAAATCACCAGCAACCAGCTCTGAGGAATCACATTGTGTCTTACCATCGTCATCAATGCGCCAGACCAGACATTCCTGTGGCCTCATAAGTTCGGCCAGTAGCTGATCACTGCTTCGGCTGGTGCGCTGCTCCATGTATTCACCTAGGCTGATCAGGCTTTGGGTCATCATGGCAGTACGGTAATCACCCCGCCAGGCAGACAAACCAACAGCAACCGCGTCAAGGACCTCGACTGAAACACGCTTATTCCTAAGCTCGTCGATCCCCTCGAAAAGTGTCGGAGCAATCAAGCTTGCAGTGGTCAGCGCTCCCCAGCGTTTGGGTAGCATTGCAGCCGACAGCGTGCCAATAACATTCATCGCCACATCACCACGGGTATATTCATGCTCAGAGTCTGATGCTTCTGCCTCATTGAGATCCAGTGCCGATAGACGCGCCTTGATGGTTTTGCAGTCTAATAACTGTGTTTCATAGGAGATAACCACCGAGCAGGCATGCTCGTTGACCCGCACCTCACGCACTCCCTGAATGGCCATCAGGCTCTGCTTAATCCAGTCACCGATATCCCGGTATGCTTTCAGTGCAGGGACTTTGAATCGAATGCGCCCAGGGAGATGATGCCGAACTTGCAGTCCAATCATTCATCACCCTTGTGAAGGTTGCGGTAATACTCAAGCTCGGCCTGTGTATCTTCTAGGCGCTCTTTTAGCTCTTCAACTTCACCACGAACTGCGGACCATGCCTTCTCACCAGTTGCAGCAACACCTTGCTGGAATTTCTTGTTGGTAAGCAGATACGCAACCGCGGCACCAGCTGCCACACCCATAACGAAGTGAGTCTTGGTGTTTTGCTTCTTGTATGTTGGCTCAGCAGCAGACTGTTGTTGACCACCATAGTATGGGTAGCCATAGTAAGGATTGTATGGGTTATTATTGCTCATTATTTTTCTTTCCCGCATATTGTTCCATCATGTACAAACTGGCTGCCCCTGCACTGAGTACAGTAAGCATTGAGAGTACCGGTCTGCCTGCCATTTTTTCAGCGATATAGGTTGTCGCCCCACTGGCAAGGCCCGTTTTCAGCGAATCTTTGGCAACGTTGGAAACCAGCTGATTAGTATCGATTTCGCCGGTCTGATGCGCCTTCCACTGATTGGCCGCCGATGCAGTGCCACCGAGGATGGCACCGACCAGCATGGCTCGACTCGCTGGGTTTAGCTTGTCTGATGAATTACTCATAGATTTTACTTTTCATAATCGTCGTGCGCAGGAAATTCATCATCATACTCAGTCTCTTGGGCTGATGCCTTTTCGTGGCTATGACGCTCAACAGATTCTCTGAAGCCTTCTTTGCCCGCTTCATAGGTATCACGGAAAATTTCACCGCCGGTTGACACATTCTCCTTAACTGAAGAAGCAGTCTGGGTTGCAGTCTCTTTCATCGATGCACCACCGCTTTTCAGCATATCACCAGCATTAGATACCATACCCATCAGGCCCTTACGGACGTTTTCGTTACTAAGGATTAATGCTGCTGCGGCACCAACCATAGCGCCTTTCCAAAACTCTTTATCATTCATACCCATAGTTCCTAATATCTGCTTAAACATCCCGGCTTCTTCACCGAGGGCACCTTCGAGCATTGCCTGGGCCTGCTCGAACATTGGATCGTTTTCCTCTGGCGCTTGTTGCTCGGCCTGAGGTGGCACCATTCCCGGGTGCATATATCCGGCCTGAGGCGGCGGTACCATTCCAGGATGCATGTGTCCCGGGTGCATATGCCCCGGATGCATGTAACCTGCTGGCGGCGGAGTCATTCCTGGATGCACATTGCCATGAGGATGAGCATGGGGATGCATCATACCCGGGTGTCCGTGGTAGTACGGGTGCATCATATGGGGTGGATAACCGTAATAACCCGGAGGTGGCACTTGCTGGGCCCACTCCGGCGGCTCGCCATATTGACCGTAAGGGTTTTCAGGCTGCCCCTGGTTCTCTTCATTACTCATGATTCGCTCCGTCTATTTCTAAACAAGCACCAAGTGCATAACAAGCTTGCTCTGCATCTTGTTCAGATTGTGAAAACAACGCATCAATCAAGTGTGGCTTGACGATGGAAGCGTCATACTCAATGAGCAAGCTTCCTGTCGCATTGTTTAGTTTGTAGTTTTTAAACGCCGGGATATTTTGCAAGGCACGTTCTATTTCAGAACTATTGAAGGTGGCAAGGTGAGCCAAGATGCCCAACTTGTACTTCAACCGAACCCGTCCAGGAATATGGTGCCCAACAGTCACCCAGCGTCTTAGCTTTAAAGCTGTATCTATATGTTTTTTCATAATCGGATTATATATATAAAACTATATATTCAATTACTTAAGATGATGCTGGCGTTATTTATTCGCTTTTTCTTTGCGCTCAGTCAATTGAAGTGGTAACGTTGCGAATGAAAATGATTTTCATCTTTATAATCATCTTGGTTGGCACTATATGAACACGTATATTCACAAGACAAATCAACGTTTAAGAGTGCGCTCAGACTTCATTCGCCAAAACCCGGAAGCCGTCAAAGGGCTTATTGCAGATTTAAAGCAAATAGATGCCAT
>NZ_JAKRFQ010000398.1 GCF_022347985.1 Photobacterium sp. OFAV2-7 | reverse complement strand
TTGATAGACAGACTTCCGGTGATATCACCCTTGATTGCAAACGGGATGAGGCCATTTAGGCACTGACCAAGGGTTGACTTGCCGCTGCCGCTTGGGCCGACAATGACGACCTTCTCGCCTTTTTCAATCGTGAGATTGATGTTCTTAAGGGTCGGTTTTTCTAATGCCCAATATTTGAACGAGAAGTTAGAAAACGCAATAGTCATGCTCTAGTAAGCCTCTTTCAGGTTGTAGCTTTGCTTTTTTCGCTTGGCAACGGCGGTCAGAATGAAGTGACCGACAACGGCAATGAGAACGGTGTTGCCTGCGGCAATAATGGTTAGCTGCGCCAAGACTTTCGTGAACGGTTCTGCGTAAAGAACGGCGTCGAGAAAGGCCGAGCAGCCATATCCGAGCACGTTGCCTATAAAGGCCAGTAAGATAAACAAGGTGAAATCGAGCTTTGAAAACAGACCTTTTTCCAGCCGCTCTTTGGTGATTTTTGGATAGAGGCCGATTAGCATCCCGACGATGCCTGAGCCTAGCACCCAGGTAACCCACACGCCCCAACCAGCAAACAAGTCTGTTACCCAGTGGCCAATGAAGCCCACCAGAAAGCCGACAAGTGGTCCGAATAATACGCTGAATAGTGCCAATACAGCCATAGCCGGTTTTAGTGTAGTGTTAGCAAAAACAGGGATACCAAACATAGGCAGGCCCCCTATACCATATAGCGCTGCGCCGATGGCAATAAGGACCACTGTCTTGGCAGAAAGATTCATGACATAACCTTTAATTTACTCTTTATGGGTATTTTCTTTGCCATGCCTACCTGAAAAGCTCTAGTAGAAGCAGACGGCCGCCAAACTATTCAACAGGAACAAAAAAACACACCAGTGGTGTGTTATTGCCTGTGCGCAAATATCCATTTTGAGCAAGTGCGGTTATGTGGGTAGACATAAGCGGTGGCAATCATACATGAAGCAAAGCAATAAAGGAAAGCCTTACATCTAGACGTCTAAATGTTAATCGCTCCCTTGTCTTTGGCCTGAGGGGGAGCGTGATGCTTGCGGGAACTAAGATGACCATTTCGCACTCAGGTTATGAGCCACCTAATCATAAATAATCGCAAAATTGATACAAATTCTAGATTTAGTTAGATACTGCAAAATTGTGATGATCTTTTTATTGGGCTTTTTAAGCTAAAATTGTACATATAGTTAGACAGTGCTGCGATTTGGATTCTAGCACGTTATTTTATTTATCATGTCTATAAGTTATAGATATGAAAAGAGATAATTGTTATTTGTTCGAAAATTGTTCGCGTAAAGCCGATTTTTTCCTATACCTCATAGTGTTATCAGTGTTACCTTGCTATTAAGAACATACTCAATATATATGATGTAAGTCTATTTCCCTGTGTGGCAGATAACCATCTGGATATATTGAATTTTATACTTTATTTTTTTGCATATATGGTAAATACTGCTGTGCAGCATGATTGAGTTTCGAACATGCAAAAAACAGTATTAGAGCCCTTTTTGTCAAGTATGAACTCTAGCGGAAACTTTGCGCTGATACACAGAAACAGCATCAGTTCAGATTTCAAGTTAGGGTAAAATTGGGTAAGATCAGTAATAGCTATCCCGCCAATTTCGGCTGGGTGCAGAGCCAAATCATATTGGAGATACAGCTTGATTAATGTATTCCTTGTAGATGATCACGAACTGGTTCGCACAGGGATCCGACGTCTTCTTGAAGATGTCCGTGGTATAAAAGTGGTAGGGGAAGCCGACAGTGGTGAAGAAGCCGTAAAGTGGTGCCGTGCTGAACACGCGGATATCATTCTTATGGATATGAATATGCCTGGGATCGGTGGCCTTGAAGCGACACGTAAGATTTTACGCTTTAATCCCGATGTCAAAATTATCGTTTTAACCATTCATACCGAAAATCCGTTCCCGACCAAAGTGATGCAGGCGGGTGCAGCTGGTTACCTGACTAAAGGTGCTGGCCCGGATGAAATGGTCAACGCGATCCGTATGGTGAATAGCGGACAACGCTATATATCCCCAGAAATTGCACAACAAATGGCGCTAAGCCAGTTTGCACCAGATTCTGAGAATCCTTTTAAAGACCTGTCTGAGCGTGAGCTGCAGATCATGATGATGATCACCAAAGGTCAGAAAGTGACAGAGATTTCTGAGCAGCTGAACTTAAGCCCCAAAACGGTTAACAGTTATCGTTATCGCCTGTTCAATAAACTGGACATCAACGGTGATGTAGAGCTGACCCACCTTGCAATTCGTCATGGAATGTTAGACACAGAGACGTTGTAGTGTCCGAATCTGTTGACGAAAAAAGCTTTGATTCAAAAAGCTTTCTCAAAACCGTTACTCATCAGCCCGGCGTATACCGAATGTACGACGAGGCTGACGAGGTCATCTACGTTGGCAAAGCCAAAGATCTGAAAAAGCGCCTGTCGAGCTATTTTCGTATCAATGTGTCGGGAGAGAAAACCCGTGCCTTGGTGAAGAATATACGTAAAGTGGATGTCACCGTAACGCACACTGAGACAGAAGCGCTGATCCTCGAGCACAACTACATTAAGTTGTACTTGCCCAAGTACAATGTATTGCTGCGAGATGACAAGTCCTATCCTTATATCTTCCTGAGCGCCAACGCCCATCCTCGACTGATGATTCATCGGGGTGCCAAGAAACGCAAAGGGGAGTATTTTGGCCCCTATCCTGACTCGGGCGCCGTTCGCGAAAGCCTTCACTTGCTGCAAAAAATCTTTCCCGTGCGTCAGTGCGAAGATTCTGTATACGCCAACCGTAGCCGTCCGTGCCTGATGTACCAGATTGGTCGTTGCCTTGGCCCGTGTGTGAAGGGGCTGGTAAGTGATGAAGATTATCAGGAGCAGGTGAATTTTGTGCGCTTGTTCCTACAGGGCAAAGATCGCCAGGTTATCGCCTCGATGGTTGAAAAAATGGAACAGGCCAGCCAGCAGCTTGCCTTTGAGAAGGCGGCGACCTATCGGGACCAGATCCAAGCCTTGCGCCGGGTTCAGGAGCAGCAGTTTGTCAGCCATGACAACGAAGATGATATGGATGTGATCGGTATTGCTCATGAGCGGGGAATGGCTTGTATCCACGCGCTCTATATCCGTCAGGGCAAAATCCTCGGCAGCCGCAGTTACTTCCCCAAAATGCCCAATGATGCCGATTTGACGGAAGTGCTCTCCAGTTTTGTCAGCCAGTTTTACCTTAACCAGGCTGAAGGCCGGGTTATCCCCTCGGTGATTTTGCTCGGAGCCGATTTGGGCGAGGAAAAAAACGTGCTGACCGAGACCTTGACCGAGCTGGCCGGGCGAAAGGTTGAGCTGAAAACCCAATCACGCGGAAACCGGGCTCGCTACCAGAAGTTAGCGCAAACTAACGCCAGCACCGCACTGACGAGCAAGCTCAATCACAAGATGACTATCCAGCAGCGTTTTACGGCATTGAGCAAGGCATTAAAACTCAACACTCTCGATCGTATGGAGTGTTTCGACATTAGCCATACCATGGGAGAGAAGACTGTTGCCTCTTGTGTGGTGTTCAATCAGGACGGGCCGCTAAAGCAGGAGTACCGCCGTTATAACATTACCGGGATCACCGGGGGCGATGACTATGCTGCAATGGCGCAGGTTCTTGCACGAAGATATGGAAAACAATTAGATCCAGATAAGATTCCCGACATAATTTTTATCGATGGGGGTAGAGGTCAGCTCTCAAGAGCGTATGATGTAGTTAACCCGCTGATGAAAGAGTGGCCGAAGCGTTCAATGTTGGTGGGGGTGGCAAAGGGAACCACACGTAAACCTGGGCTGGAAACCCTACTTTTGGTTACAGGGGAAGAGTTCTCAATGCCGTCTGATTCGCCGGCTTTGCATTTGGTACAGCATATTCGCGATGAAAGCCATAATCACGCGATTAGCGGTCACCGGGCTCAACGAGCCAAAGTCAGAAAACGCAGTGCATTGGAAGATGTTGAAGGTATTGGACCAAAGCGCAGACAAGCATTATTGAAGTATATGGGTGGTCTACAAGAACTAAAAAGAGCAAGCAGAGAAGAAATCGCCAAGGTACCCGGTATCAGTAAGTCCTTGGCCGAGAAAATTTATGACGCATTGCAACACAGTTAGCTTTGCGGCACCCTAAAGAAGTCAATCATAAGAACTAATAAATTATGCGTTTAACGATTCCAAATATCCTCAGCTTCATCCGGCTATTGCTTATCCCATTTTTTGTGGTCACATTCTATCTGCCTTACTCTTGGGCTCCGTTTGCGACCGCGTTAATCTTCTTTATTGCCGGAGTGACGGATTGGTTTGATGGGTATCTGGCACGCAAGCTTAATCAGACGACGCGCTTTGGTGCTTTTATCGATCCAGTTGCTGATAAGGTGATGGTTGCAACCGCGATGGTGCTGGTGGTTGAGCATTATCATTCTCTTTGGGTGACTATTCCTGCTGTGACCATGATAGGTCGTGAGATTATTATTTCGGCTCTGCGTGAGTGG
>NZ_JAKRFQ010000397.1 GCF_022347985.1 Photobacterium sp. OFAV2-7 | reverse complement strand
TTGGCTCCGCCCGCCGTACAATATCGATGCATGGCGATTTGACGTAATCCACATGCTAGGTGAAGGTGCCGGTGCAACCAACAACGCCCACTATGTCAAAGCATTCCGTCAGTCGGCCAAGTCAGTAAACCCTGACTGTTATGTCCTTGGTGAGCACTTCTTCGAGGCAAGCCAATGGCTTCAGGGTGATCAGGAAGATGGTGCGATGAACTACTACGGTTTCGCCCACCCGATTCGCGCTTTCTTTGCCCACAAAGATATTGCCTACCACAACTGTCAAATTGATGCCGACGAACTGGTCGACTGGCTCAACGAAGCTAGGAGTAAAATGCCTTGGCTCAACCAGCTTTCCCAGCTTAACCAGTTAGACAGCCACGATACGATGCGCTTCCTGACCATGCTGGACGAAGATCAGGAGACAATGCAGTTGGCATTGCTGATGCTGTTTGCTTATGTCGGTACACCATGTATTTACTACGGAACAGAAGTGGCACTTGAAGGCGGTCAGGATCCCGATAACCGTCGTTGCTTCCCATGGGAGCGAACCGAAAAGCCTCACGCTATGTTTAGCTTCCTCAAACAATTGATCGCTATCCGCAAGGCTCACCGCTCTCTGCAGGAAGGCAGCATCCAATGGCTCGTTGCCGAACACAAGCAGCTCGCTTTTGCCAGGACGTTAGGTGATGAAATATCACTCTGCCTGCTGAACAACAGCGAGCACGCCAAGACGATAGAGGTACCTGTTTGGCAGCTAGGTATTGAAGATGCTCAATTTAAAGATCTACTTACCGGTGATGAGTGGCAGTCAAAACAAGGCATACTCACACTGACCCTGGCCGGTAAAGAAGGCTTATTGCTGAACCTCGCTTAACCTTCCGCACCAGCTAAACTGCCATACCGGCTAATCTAACCTAGATTAGCCGGTGGGTTTTGCAGTCTATTCAATAAGGTTTGCCGTGCTTCTTAGTTCCGTGTAACTATAGGGCTTATACCTGCACATAACCGAGGCAATAATGGGATCTGAACGTTTCATTGGAATTATGTCCGGAACCAGCATGGACGGTGTAGATACCGTTTTGGTCGACATTGATGGCAGCAAAATAGAACTGCTTTGCGAACATGCTTTCCCTATGGGCGAGAACCTTAAACAATCCCTGTTAGATGTTTGTATGGGTCAGCCAACCAACTTACAAGCGATCGGCGAGCTCGATCATCGCCTCGGGCACTTGTTCGCCGATGCCGTCCTCGCACTCTTGGAAAAAGCAAACGTTGATCCGGCAACTATCACTGCGATTGGTAGCCATGGGCAAACGGTCTATCACTCTCCTGAATCAACCTATGCCTTCACCATGCAGCTTGGCGATGCCAACATTATCTCAGCCAAAACAGGCATCACCACAGTGGCCGATTTTCGCCGTAAAGATATGGCCTACGGCGGCCAGGGCGCACCGCTTGTCCCGGCTTTTCATCAGCAACTTTTCAGCCAGCCGGATCTCACTCGCGTAGTACTCAACATTGGTGGCATATCCAACATCACCATCCTGACTCCCGAAAAACCGGTTACCGGGTTTGACACCGGCCCCGGCAACATGTTGATGGACGCCTGGATCCACAAACACAAGGGACAACGCTACGATAAAGACGGAGCCTGGGCGCAATCCGGAGTCGTGCACCCGGCACTGCTGGAATCACTATTAAGTGATCCGTTTTTTGCCCTTTCAGCGCCCAAAAGTACAGGACGCGAGCTGTTCAACCTGACTTGGCTTGATGACCACCTAAGCAAGTTCAGCCTCAAACCAGAAGATGTGCAACGTACTCTGGCAGAACTGACAGCCGTCACCATTGCCAATGATGTTCGCACTGAAACACCAGGCGAGTTACTGGTATGCGGCGGCGGGGCTCATAATCCGCTGCTCATGCAAAGACTCGCAGAGCTCTTGCCAGATTGGACGGTTGTCACAACGGCCGAGCGCGGGGTGGATATAGATAACATGGAAGCAATGGCTTTCGCCTGGCTAGCCTACCGCACCCTGCATCAACTTCCCGGCAACCTTCCGGAAGTAACTGGTGCCAACCAGCTAACTTGCTTGGGAGCAATCTACCCCTCATAGTTCCATCAGCAACACTGTAAAACGCCTACCTCTTTCCACATTGGCAGCGGAGATTCCTTTAGGTAAACTCCGCTGCCCTAAGAACTTCATTTAAAAAATCTATACTTGTAGAAATCCTTAGCTGCAGTTTAGATAAGGTCTCATACAAGATGACTGTAAAGTTGTTATTACTTCTACTTCTCTTCTTTCCTCTATTGGTATCAGCCAAAGAGGCGCCAATAGTGCTTCTGATTAACTCCTATCACCCTCAATATCAGTGGACTAACCAACAAAATCAAGGCATCAAAGATGTACTTATGGATGCCGTACATGCGGAGAACCTTCATATTGAATACATGGACGAAAGACGATTTGTCGATGACAAAATCTACCATGCCAAGCTTACTGACCTATTGAGACACAAATACCAAAAGTACGAACCCGATCTCATCATGACCACCGACGATCATGCGTATAACTTCATGATCGAAAATGGAGATGAGTTATTTCCAGGTAAGCCTGTTGTCTATAGTGGTGTCAACTTGCCCGACACAGAAATGATGGCGAGTCACGATAACATTCTCGGCATAGCGGAAGGCATGGAGATTGAAGGGAATCTTGAATTAATTTTACAGCTTCAACCCAGAACAAAACGGATCATAATGCTGAGCGACACCACAGGCTTGGGTTTGAACATGGGCCAAAAAGCCAAACAAATTAAAGCGCAATGGCAAGCCGATCCACAAAAACAGCATGTCACTTTGGAAGTCTGGGATCAGTTCTCGATCCAAGAGCTTTACCAGAGAGCAGAAAGTGCAGAGTTTGACTCTGTTTTCCTGATGCTAGCCATTCATAAGGATAAACTAGGCACCTATTTTTCCTATGAACATCATCTGCCCCTCTTAACTCAAAAAAGCAAAGTGCCTGTTTATGGCATGTGGGGAACGATCATTATCGGCTACGGGGGAATTGGCGGACTCATGAACAACCCCTACGAACATGGCTCAAATGCAGCCCAAATAGCCATCAAGGTTCTTGACGGTGTTCCGCTAGATAAGATCAAAACACCGGAAAAAGCGACGTATGCCCCCTATTTCGACTATTACCAACTAAAACGGTTCGGTATCGACCTAAACCTCCTACCCGTACATAGCACCATCATCAATCGCCCGGTATCGCTCTATGACGAACACGCAAAGCTGATAAACAGCACTATTGCTCTGTTTATCTTCATGCTTGTCGTTATCTCGATACTCACTATCAATATTAAACGTCGGATCACGGCACAGCGTAAGCTGCACCAGTTTAATCAGGAGCTAGAATCAATCGTCCAGCAACGCACCAAAGATCTGGACGAAAGAAATAAAGAATTACAAGCTGCATCGAAAGTCTTACGGGCACATGCCTATTCCGACGAGCTCACAGGTCTGCCCAACCGCAGGGCTGCCTCTCGTGAAATCATTGCCCATATTAAACGCTACAACATGGACTACCAGCCCTTGGCAGTCGCCATTTTGGATATCGACTTGTTCAAAAGTATCAATGATACCTATGGCCATCAGACGGGTGACGAAGTGCTGTGCGCGGTTGGGGAAACACTAAAAGATACACTCCGCCCAAATGACCGGGTATACCGATGGGGGGGCGAAGAATTTCTGATTGTCTTACCTGATACCAAGGCAGGCTATTCTGCTATTGTCTGCCAGAGGCTCACCAAAAGCATCAGCCAACTCAATATCAGTAATATCGGCACCGTCACCGCCAGTATCGGAGTCACCAATTTTGCCAAGGGTGATTCTTTTGAAACCATCTTACAAAGAGCAGATACTGCGCTATACAAAGCCAAAAACAGTGGTAGAAACCAAGTTGTTGTGAATTAAACCTGCAATAAACCACACTTATTGCAGGATTACTGTCTGGTTATTACCACAAAAGCAATACAGATCACTAATTGTTTGAATTCATCGCAAAAAGTGAACAAATCGTTAAAAAATAAGTTGCTAAATCCAGTCAAGAAAAAGCAGAACAATCAACTTAAACTTTGATGAGGATCACCAATTTGACCCGATAAAGATCACATTTCCAAGTCATTAATTTTACTAGGATAAAAACGACGCAAACGTTACACTTGCGCCCCATAAAAACGATAACAGTACACAGGCTATAGTCCTGTTTCTCTTCCCCAAACGTGAAAGGTCCTAAGTAAAGATGAGTCCGGAAAAATATCTTCTAGACTGGCAAACAAGCCAAACCAATGCAGAATCCATCTCACCACTTCTTGGCCAGCTATACCGTCAGAAAGGCGTGGAAATCCTTCTGTTCGGTCGCCAAATTGTCAATGCCTCTGTAATCGATATCATCAAGGCACACCGTGTTGCCCGTCGCTATACCGGCAGCGAGCTATCTCCTTCTCAGACATTACCACTGATCCAAGCACTGACCAAACTTGACCTGTCACCTTGC
>NZ_JAKRFQ010000396.1 GCF_022347985.1 Photobacterium sp. OFAV2-7 | reverse complement strand
CGAAGGAAACACCGCATAGCCATAGGCTGAATCAAAAAATGGTTGGGTTTGGCTGGCTGCCTGAAAATGGCTCAAGGTAGCCTGGGTATCAATATTTTCCTCGGCGACGGAACCGGAGGCAATGCAGAGCAGGGCAAGTGAACCCAACATAGCGAACAGTCGGTTGACGGCTTTCATAGGCTGCTTCCTTGTTGGAACTGGGTGATATTTATAACTACTTTCATAGTAGCAATATCAATAAAAAGGCGAAGGGTTAACCTTCGCCTTGTCAGTTCCTATTCAGCTTACTTGCGCGTATAACTACTTAAGTAAGTCTTTGTTCAGGTTACCTTATTCGATCTCTTGCGGTCGGTGATCACGAAAGTGCCCCGCCCGGCGCTTGATGAGGATCATCGAGAGGGTAAGTGACCACAGGATATAGATATAGAGCGGCCAGCTACCCAGGGAGGTATAAGGCGTCAGCCCTTCGGTCGGCACAACCGTTGCCCGCAGGACGGCGGTTTCGAACTGCGGCAGCTGCTTGGTGATCTGGCCACGATGATCGACAACACCGGTGACGCCATTGTTGGTTGCCCGAAGCAGGGGCTTGCCGAGCTCCAGCGAGCGCATCTGAGCAATCTCCATGTGCTGGAACGGGCCGATAGAGGTACCGAACCAAGCATCGTTGGACAGGGTCAGGAGAAGCTCGGTATCGATACCGACGTTTTGGCGAACCTGCTCGCTGAAGGCAATTTCATAGCAGAGTGCCGGTGCTAGCGAGTAACCGCTGGCTTCCAGGTTGGGCTGGATAAAGCCGCCGCGGCTAAAAGAAGACATCGGCAGGTTGAACAGCGGTGCTAACGGGCGGAGCAAGTCGCCAAACGGCACAAATTCGCCAAACGGCAACAGGTGATGCTTGCTGTAGCGGGTGGCATTTTCATACTGGTAAGGACCGTCGGTATTCATGCCCAGCGTCAGGATATTATTGAAATACTCACCGTTGTCTTTTTGATCCAGCACGCCGGTAATGACAGTACTGCCATTGTTGCGGGCGGCACTGTCAAGGTTTTGCAGGAAGGTGGGTACCTGTGTTTCCAGCGCCGGGATGGCGGCCTCAGGCCAGATGATCAGATCGGCATCCCAGTTTTCGCGGGTCAGATCGGTGTATTTCATCAGGGTCGGCCAGCGCTGGCTCGGGAGCCATTTGAGCTCCTGAGGCACATTGCCCTGGATCAGTGCCACATCGACACTTTTCTCCGGGGCCGGAACAACCCATTGGATGCTGTTGGCCAGGCTGCTGAAGCCGAGGATCAGCAGCGGGATCAGCAGAGGTTTCCAGTTGCGGTAACACCAGGCGGCAACCAAGGATCCGCTGATTAACACTAAGGCAAGGGTGATCCCTTCGACCCCGAGAATGGGTGCAATACCGGACAGCGGGCTGTCTATCTGGCTATAGCCCATCCACAGCCACGGAAAGCCAGTCAGGAACCAGCCCCGGAACCAGTCCAGCATCAGCCAGATCACCGGACCGCTCAGTAGCAGCTGGTTGAATGGCCGGCCCCGGTTGAAGCGGTTGAACAGGGCACCAAATACCGCCGGAAACAGCGACAGGTAGCTGATCAGCATGCTCATGAGAAATAGGCTGGCCAGTTTGGGCATGCCGCCAAAGGTATCGATACTGACATGTACCCAGCTAATGCCGGTACCAAACAAGCCTAGCCCCCACAGAAAGCCAATGAGTGCCGAGCGCTTGATACTCTGGTGCTGGAGCAGGTAGAAAAAGCAGAAAAGGGAAACCGGTGCGAGAAACCAGTAGTTATAGGGAGCAAACGAAAGGGTGGCAAGCGCACCCGCCGGGACAGCGGCTGCGAGCTGTCCCAACGTAATGAATGAATTTTTTTTCATTATCTATGATGTAGTTGTCGGTTGGTGTGCTTCGTGAGGCACGGTCACTTGCAACTGAATAACCCGTCGGCTGTCGGCAGATGTTACTTTAAATGAGTAGCCATCTAGCTCAACAACTTCTCCCCGGTTCGGCAGATGACCGAAACTGGTCATAATCAGGCCGCCGACGGTGTCGACCTCTTCATCGCTGAAGTGGGTCTGGAACATGTCATTGAAGTCTTCGATGGTCGTCAGCGCCTTGACCGCGAAAGTGTGCTTACTTAACTGACGGATATCCTGTTCTTCCTCATCGTCGAACTCGTCTTCGATTTCGCCGACAATCTGCTCCAGGATGTCCTCGATGGTGATAACACCAGATACCCCGCCAAACTCGTCAACGACGATTGCCATGTGATAGCGCTCCTCACGGAACTCCTTCAGCAGACGGTCAACGCGCTTGCTTTCCGGCACGACAACCGCCGGGCGCAGCACTTTGTCCATATCAAACGGCTCGCTGTTCGGAAGCAGGTAACGCAGAAGATCCTTTGCTAGCAGGATGCCTTCAACATGATCTTTGTCGTCACTGATCACCGGGTAGCGGGAGTGTTGGGTATCTACAATTAAATCAATCAGGTCCTCTAACTTCTGAGAACGTTCGATGGTGACCATCTGGGAGCGCGGGATCATGATGTCACGAACACGCATTTCAGATATTTCCATTACACCTTCGAGCATGTCGCGGGTGTCGTGGTCAATCAAATCGTTGACTTCCGAATCTCGGAAGACCTCGACCAGTTCCTCGCGGTTTTGAGGTTCACCCTGGAACAGTTGGCCGATACGTTCAAAGAAGGACTTTCTACTCGGACCTTCAGAATTTTGTGAGTTATCTTCGTTCAT
Organism: Photobacterium sp. OFAV2-7; assembly: GCF_022347985.1. Classification (GTDB taxonomy): domain Bacteria; phylum Pseudomonadota; class Gammaproteobacteria; order Enterobacterales; family Vibrionaceae; genus Photobacterium. The sequence goes on along the minus strand of NZ_JAKRFQ010000396.1, from coordinate 1,796 downwards.
TGCTTTAAGAAAAAATTCTCTCAGTTAAGTGGCTGTGCCACGGGGTGCTATCTGATACCTCATCGGATGCATCCGGTCGAGGTATCTATAGGACAACGGTTTTCCGATAATGTTACCGCTTTTCTTCGGCGTACGGGTCGGTGAAACCCATGTTTTCCATAATTTCCGTTTCCAAAGACTCCATTTCTTCTGCTTCATCATCATCGATATGATCATAACCTAGCAGATGGAGACTGCCGTGTACAACCATATGTGCCCAATGGGCATTCAGGGGTTTATCCTGCTCTTTTGCCTCTTTTTCGACAACTTGACGACAGATGATCAGGTCACCCAGCAGATCTAACTCTACCCCTGGTGGCGCTTCAAACGGGAATGACAATACGTTGGTCGGTTTGTCCTTACCGCGGTACTCGTGGTTAAGGGCATGGCTCTCGGCGTCGTCGACAAGACGGACCGTGACTTCGGCATCGGCCTGGAACGGGGTGATGGCCGCATTGAGCCATTGCTGAAAGTCAGCTTCGCTTGGCATGCCTTCCTGGCTTTCAGTGGCATATTGCAGATCGAGATAAATTGCCATTAGTTACTTTTTTCCGGTTCGGCAAGTGAGGCAGCGGCTTGTTGCAGGGCCTGCTGCTCTTCGCGGCGGCGCTGTTCGGCCTGCTTGCGTTGTTTCTGGTCTTCGGTTTCCCATACTTCATAGGCTTGTACGATACGTGCGACCACAGGGTGGCGAACAACATCGTCGGCCTGGAAGAAGTTAAAGCTGATCTCGTCGACATCCGCCAGGACCTCGATCGCATGACGCAAGCCGGAGCGGGCACCGCGCGGCAAGTCGATCTGGGTAACGTCGCCGGTGATCACGGCACGGGAGTTGAAACCGATACGGGTCAGGAACATTTTCATCTGCTCGACCGTGGTGTTCTGGCTCTCGTCAAGAATGATAAAGGCATCGTTCAGGGTACGGCCACGCATGTAAGCCAGCGGGGCAACTTCAATGACGTTGCGCTCGATGAGCTTCTCGACACGCTCGAAGCCCAGCATTTCGAACAGGGCATCGTAGAGCGGACGCAGATAAGGGTCGACTTTCTGGCTCAGGTCACCTGGCAGGAAGCCCAATTTTTCACCGGCCTCAACCGCAGGGCGGGTTAGCAGGATACGGCGAATTTCCTGGCGCTCGAGAGCATCAACGGCTGCTGCCACGGCCAGGTAGGTTTTACCGGTACCGGCAGGGCCTACACCAAAGGTAATGTCATGGGTAACCATGTTGGTGATGTACTGGGCCTGATTTGGCGTACGCGGTTTGATCACCCCTTTTTTAGTCTTGATGGTGGCTTCTTTGCCGTAAGAGATGGTGCTCTCGGTGGTTTGCTCTAGTACGCCGCATTCTTTGATTGCCAGATGAATCTGCTCGGGCTCGATATCGGGGATCGTATTGCGAACCGGTGCCGTATCGACATACAGGGTTTTGATGATATGGGCAGCAGCCTGGGCTGTATGGGGCTGGCCGACAACGCTGAAGCTGTTGCCACGATGGTTGATTTCTACACCCAAACGGCGTTCAAGTTGTTTGATATTGTCGTCGAAAGGGCCGCAAAGGCTGGAAAGGCGCTGGTTATTGGCGGGTTCCAGATTGAATTCTACAGTGTTAATTTTGCTCAAGATTTGCCTCTCATTGCGGTCGCCCGGAGAGCCGAGCGACCATTTGTTCAGGGCGCGTCCTACTGGTATTCAGACAGGCGTTATACTATGGAGTATATACGCCTACACCCAATTCATCTTCTTTACGTGTTTTCTCC
>NZ_JAKRFQ010000395.1 GCF_022347985.1 Photobacterium sp. OFAV2-7 | reverse complement strand
GCTGTTCTCTTTCAAGGTGGGGTAGCGTTGATTCTACCTCTTTCCTAAACGCCAATGCTTTAGACTCGGCTTCTTTTCTTGAAGCCTTTTGTTTTTTATCCTGTAGGCGTAACTCTTCATTTTTATCTCGTCTGCGTTTGTTCCAAGAGTTAAGCCAATATAAAAACTCGATGATTATATGGGAAAGACTGTAAGCCGTAAGCACTATAATGTATGGGGTTAGGTCACTTGGTAGCCCTCTAGAAGTAATGAAAGTACTTGTGAAGCTCCAAAAAAACACTAGAAAAAGCACTAAAACAAATAGTTTTAAGGCTGTCTTAACTGAAGTTACAGCTGTTACAAGCTTTAGAATCCATTCTGGCACTTTGTCACCCCATGAAGAAATGTAAGGTGAGGAATTATATCATTTTTTCGCAACGCACAGTAAATGGTATACGGATTGATGAATATCGTAATATCAACTCACTCTATGAGAATAAGTATCTTAAATGGTGGAGTTCTTCAGGTTAATATACAAAGATTTGCCATATCTCAACTAATCCGTATTTTTCTAATTTAGCAAAGTCACTGACTCACTTTTGTCCACTTTCACGTTAGCAACTCAATAGTCGCATACAAAAAAAGCAACGATACTGGCTACACTAGCAAGCAATCGTGGTCACATTACCATTGCAATTCATGTCATCATGCGGTTAAAGCATGGCATGATGTCGAAATATTGTGGCTTTTTGAGCCAGTGTAACGCTGTGTTAGTCTATGTCCGGATTATTATGCAACGTTGTAGAACACGCTGAAATGAAGAATATGATCATCCGTTCGAAGTCGATATCAGAGCTGCATGAAGGCATGGGACAGGGTAAGCCTGCACATCCTCTCATTACGATAGTTGATACAGAAAATCTATCGTACGGAGAAGAATTAATTGGCATGAAGGTCACGTTGAACTACATAATAGAAGAGACATATCGATTACGGTCATTGTTAAGAACCAAAAAGGGAAGTCGCTCGACTTCCCTTTCCTTTATCGGTTGAGTTATTTGAACTCAAATTTACCCTTCATGATCGCCCAGTGGCCAGGGAAAGAACAGAAGAACGAGTAATCGCCTCCCGGAGTCATTTTTTCAGTGCTGAAGGTGATAGAAGTGCTTTCACCACCACCAATAATTTTAGTGAATGCGTAAACGCGTTCGTCGTTTGGTTTAACGTAGTTATTTCCTAAGCCAGCAGACATACCTTCTGTACCTACTGCTGACATGTTTGCCGTGTCTGTAATCACTACGTTGTGACCCATTGATTGTGCTGGCATTTTGCCGATATGGTTCAGCGTCAGTTTTACTTCTTTACAGGTTGCTGGAACACTCAAAGTTTTGGTCAAAAACTGCATCTTATCGTTGGCATCGACGGAAACCTCACACTCGGCACTTGCTTGTGCGCCAAAACTCATTCCTACTAGTGCGAAGGTTGCTGCTACTAAACGTAAAGACATATAACACTCTCCATATTTAATTTTATGGCTGACTTGCATTTAAGTATATCAAATGCATCTTATTATCATCTACTCTCTGACTCGAAATCGTGCTTCAATCCGGATATTGACGTTTTGTTATAAAGTTATACTTATTTCTTTCACTACGAGATCATTTATCAACCGGGCTTTGGCTATCAGAATTGACCCACTTTTATGATGAACTCGAAAAAGAGGGGATTCATATAGATATCGTCAGCCCGAAAGGGGGAAAAGTACCAATTGACGGCAGAAGTCTGGGGCGTTTTACCTTAGATAAGGCGAGCAAAAAGCGTTATGAAGACCGTGAGTTCATGGCGTTATTAGAAGATACAAAACCACTTTCAACTGTCGACTGGCGAGATTTCGACATTCTGTATTTTGCTGGTGGTCATGGTGCAATGTGGGACTTTTCTGATAACGGTGAGCTCCATACATTGACTCGTAAAATGTATGAAGATGGGAAAATTATCTCGGCCGTGTGCCACGGTGTTGCAGGTAATTCAAGGTTAATAGATGAAAAGCGGCTGCTAATGAGCCGCATGTTCACCGTTTGGCAGTTGAATTATCAGGAGGCATTAAGCTGATACTGTTCTCTGGGCTTTACCATTTCTCGCCAAAAGCACGTAAATCAAGCTCAAACGTCCAGGCCTGAGGCGGTTGTTGTGTCAGGAAGTAAACCGCATCGGCAATTTGAGCCGGGTTCATAAAATACTCGTCAGGGTATCTCGGCATTGGTCTGCTTGGCTTGACCATCCCATCAAGAACGACATACGAGACGTGGATTTTTTGTGGCCCCAGGTGTTTCGCCATGGACTGTGCCAGCCCGCGTTGTGCTGCCTTGGCTGATGAAAAAGGTGCTGAATTTGGTCCTCCTTTAACCGAAGCTGTTGCGCCAATCACCACAATGTTGCCGTTTTTATTCAGCTTCATATCGGGCAGAACTTGCTTTGTTGCCAGAAACAGGCCTCTGGCGTTGATCTCCCAGCTCGCCTGGAAACCTTCTAGTGTGGCTTGCTCGATGTTGGAAAATTCGCCCGCTCCGGAGTTGTATACCAGTACCTCAACTGGCCCTAACTCCTCGCGGATCTGGTCAAAGACATTCTGATGATCCTCTGGCTTTTGAACGTCATAGCAGTATACGTGTGAGCCTTCAATTGTGGCCGAGATGGTTTCCAGTTTCTGTTTATTACGGGCACAAAGTGCTACCTGATAACCTTCTGCCGCGAATTTTCTTGCGATCTCTGCACCATTACCAGGTCCGACACCGACCACTACGCAGACGCCTTTTTTCATAATGTGCCTCATTAGCTTTTGAATTTCATTGTTGAGCTCATGTGTATTGGACTGCATTTGTCCAATTACACATGAGCTGGCCCAGGTTGAATCAATACTGAGTTTAGGAGTTACAGCGCTCTGGCAAACATAGCCCAGAACATGACTCTTACATGAGATTTCGCGACAATGTCGAACTCTTCTTCTCTGCCTTTACGGTATTTTTCAGCCATTTTTGCGTGAGCAAAGTCAATGATTTCATTGGTATATCCGGCATACCAAGAGAATGGTGACTCACCTTTGAAGTGATCCGAGAAATTGGCTTTTGCCAGGCCTTCATGAATGTATTTCTGTACATCCAGGATATAGTCCTGAACAAACTTAACGTCTGCTTTGTAACCCAGGTTACTATGTCCCGTGACCATCACATCCCAATCAAGGCCCATTAAGGCATCAATATCATTTTTGTATGCGATGGCATCTTCTACGTTGGAAAAGCTTCTGAATTCAAGTTGATCTGGGTGCACTAAATCAATGGCATGGATGATTTTTCGACCCTTGTCATTAATCAAGAAGGCTGTGTTGTCTTGCGTATGGCCGTTAAAGTCCGTAAAGGTTTTAAAATAGTGCCCCTCAAACTCTAGGCCATCTGTGATGATCTTGGTCACTGGTACTGGCATGGTCACATTGTGGGATATCAGGGCATCACGCACTTCTGCCGTACCGTAAATATCGATATTAGCATCGCCAAGTAGTTTGAGTATTACACGTGAATCACCTACGTGGTCAGCATGGGCATGCGAGTAAACGATGGCACTCAGAGGTTTGTCGGTAATGGATTTGATAGCCTTCAGCAGGCGTCTAGCAGTACCGTGAGGTGCATCAATCAGCAGAACGCTTTTCTCGCCCACCAGTACAGTCACGTTGTAGTTAGATATGGATACCCAATATACGTTTTCGCTCAAGCGTTGAATTTCATAAGGTTTAGTAAAGCGTTCAACGTGGCTACCTTCGACCTTCTGGTGATGAACCGCAATTTCAGTGGGTGATGCGGGTTTGTAGATAAACTCAGATGCTTGGACATTTACTGCTGTAAACAGCGCTAATGCGCCAAGTAATGCTTTTGTGCCTGTAATCATTTTTGTTCTTTCCAATTTAAGTAAATGCTGAAGAAGTGTTGATGACGACCTGTTAGTACACAACACTCGGTTAGTATGCTAAGGTTCTCAGGTGTCATTAATACCCTTAGTATCTTTTGGGAACTATAGGATTCAGATGTACTCAAATCAAGTAAGTACAAATTTGTAAGATAGTATGGTCGAGGTAACCTATGGCTAAAAACAACGAGTTACAGACAGAAGAAATTGATAATAATTTGGTTGGTTGCCCAATGACATCGGTAATGAATGTTATCGGAGGCAAATGGAAGGTCATTATTCTCTTCCATCTACGCGACAATACGCTGAGGTTTGGCGAGCTGAAAAAGCGTATACCTAACATCACGCAAAAGATGCTGACTCAGCAATTGCGCGAGCTGGAAGCTGACGGTCTCATTACCAGAAAAGTGTATGCGGAAGTTCCACCAAGAGTGGAATACAAAAGCACGGCATTGTCAGATGAGCTAAGACCTATCCTGGATATGCTGTGCGAGTGGGGGCAGAAGCAAAAGAGCCAACAGAATTTATCGTAACGAGTGCTCTGGCCTTGTTATTAAAAAGCCACGATAACTGTTTTTAGTCAGTATCGTGGCTTTTTGATTATTCTAATCTGCAATTAACTTTCAAATGAAA
>NZ_JAKRFQ010000394.1 GCF_022347985.1 Photobacterium sp. OFAV2-7 | reverse complement strand
TTTCTTCAATACCGCCTGAGCCTGGTGCATCTCATTGACTTCACACAGGCACATTGCCTGAATGATGCTGGCAACCTTGCGCTGATATCGTCTTTGTTCGCTGTCTGCCGGAGACAGCCCACTATCATCACCATGGTTTTCCAGTATCGGTGCCAGCAAAGTCTCGGCATCGTTGAGCCGAGCCTGACCGCCAAAAAGCAACGCAAGATTTGCCAAGCCCTGTACTACATCTTTTGAATAATGCCCTGCAGCGCATCGCGTACTGATTTTATCGTCGCGCTCTGGAGCCCCATCACCATTGACCATTCGCTGACCATCTTTTGAAATTTCATCAGATCTTCGGGCTTGCCCGGATCCATCTCGGTCGAGAAGCGAGTCAGCTCGGTATCCTTGGCTTCCATTATCTTGCCAAGCCCCTGGTTGATGGTGTCGAAATTCATAATTCAGCCTTCCTTTATCATTGATATTATTCGCTATTTCTTGATCGAGAATATGACTGACAGCCAGTTTCAATGCCTGCTGCCAACGCACCATCTGAGCAAACTGTGCGGGTAGCATAGGCTCAAGCAGCCGGTTTTCGACCTGTGCCAATGCCCGCTCAAATTGACAAAAATGCTGCTCTAATAAAGTGGTATCTGAAAACATTCAACCTCCTGTCGGTAACCACCACTGCTTGCCCTGTTTGGCTATCGCGATCCCTTCATCGGTAATTTTCCGAATCGTATAACCATCCCCGATCACAGCGCTGGTGAGGTATTTTTGACCATCGGACATCACGACATACGGTGTTCGACTCAGGCTCACCGCCCGGATAGACGGCAATGGGCTGTCTGGCAATAAGAAAGCCTGATATTGCACTGGCACCTGATGCCCAAACTGCTCGGCAGCTCGCTCAAGTAACGCTGTCAGTTTCGGCTTCTCCTGCTCTGACAACTTACCCGTCAGATAGATATTCTCGTCGGATTCAGCCACCATCAGCCCCGGTAAATTCTGCTGTCGGATGGCTTGCTGAAGCCAGCCGATCAAATCCGAAATACGCGCGATTTGCCAATCGGTACGGGTAAGTCCCTGCACATCGTCTTGCAAGCTGTTACTGGTCTTGGCCAGATCAAGGCCATCCTTAAGCACCCCTTTGATCTGGGCTACGCCATGGCTATCAACCGTCACATCCAAGCCTGCCAAATCATGCTGAGCAAGCCAGGTCGTCACGGCGTTTTGTACGCTATCTACGCGATAAACTTGCCATTCAATGGGTTGCTGAGACTCAGCAAGGGTATTTTTCAACGCCTGCAAACTTTCCCTGTCTTCGACATACCCTGACAACAGCAACCGATCATTGAGTGGCTGCAGGGTAACCGAGGAATAGTCCAGCTGTTCCAACAGCTGAGCCGCTGTTGTCCGTCGTGCTTTGGCATACTTTGTCGACAACACAAGCGATGCCGACAAACTGCCGACCACCAGAACCCCAGACAAGGCAATGCCTGCCCAAGGGATTCGGCGGCGACTAACAACAGGAACAGTGAGTACCGGCCACACAACATCCGATGGCCCGAAAGCAAACGCCACTCCCCCGACCTGAATAACCTGATAAGGCTTGATACGGGCAATACCGGCTGACTGTCGTTTTCCATTCAGATACCAGACTGTGTCTGCCAAGATTTTTATTACCTGATCGGTATCCGTCAGTGTCAGCTGACAAGCAACGGCGGCAAAACCACAATCAGACAGCACGCAATCGGCACGTGCACTGTCTGAACCCAGAACAATATTATTTTGCTCAGTTGCCATTTCGGCCCCGGCATGGCTGCCAGACAGCACTTTTAATTTCCACCTTGTCATGCCCGTTACCTATATAAAGAATGTGTAGAACCAGAGACAAAGGCTTCCTCCAGCGCCTCGACCTCGGCAACTCCCGGCACGATTTGCCTTAACTCAGGATATTGCTGGCGGGCTTCGGCCAGATTATTCAAACCGGGCTCCAGCACTTTTGGCCGGATCAGGAAAAGACGAACCATCCGGCTAGTTGTGCTTTTCTCTTGGCTAAAAAGCGCTCCTATCATCGGTATATCACCCAGCACAGGCACTTTGTCCGTTCCCATTGTTTCCGAATCCACAAAATATCCTCCAATCAGCAAGCTCTGGCCCTTTCTCACCATGGCTTCCGTCTTGATGAAACTGCCCTTAATTGTCGGCAGGTTGTCGACGCGCTCGTCCGTGGTTTTGCCATCGGTGATCTGGATATCAAGCTTGACCACATCGCCTGTCTTATCAGGAATAACCCTTGGGGTAACCGTGAGCTTTGTCCCGGCAGTCAATGGCACCAATTGCGCATCTTCCTTTGATGTCACTCGGGCATAAAATGTCTCGCTGTTATCCAGCACTGCTTCCGTATTTTCCTGGGTCAGCAAGGAAGGCCTAGAGAGCATTCGCGCTTTACTCTGGCTCTCTAACGCCTTGAGACGGAACAATACACCGGTAATATTGGCCCCGATAATGGTAGAAAGGTTTAACCCGTCCCCCAGTACGCCGCTAATGACACCACCTTGATAGCTCAAACTGCCTGACGAGCCATTGATTCCCCAGTCAATGCCGAACTCCTCCAGTGCGTCTTCCTTGATATCAATAATTGTGACGCCGATTTCGACTTGCTTAAGGGATCTGTCCATTGCGTGGATCATTCGAATATAGCGATCGATATTTGACTGGGTATCTCTTAGCAATACCGCGTTACGGCTCTCATCCGATTCGATCCGGCCGATAGAGTCTTGCGAGTTGTACCCCATTAGCTTTCGCAGTGTCGTTGCGACCCCAGGTACTGTCTTGCCATCCCCGACCAGGCGATCCCCCGCCCAGGCAAAATACAAAGGAACGACATACGTTTGCAGCTCTTCTGCCTGTTTGACCTTGGCCTGCTCGTCCAAGCCGGTAGCCACCTGTTCCACAATGTCAACAAACCGTGGTGGCCCCGACACCAGCAACAGCCCCTTGTCTTGCAATGAACGCCAGCCAAAACGGTCCAGATCCAAACCAACCTGCCCCATGGCCTGCTTCAGCGCTGCCGGTGACATCTGTTTCAAGGTCAGCACCTTTGTCTGCATTTCACTGCCGCAGTTAAAATAAAGCGTGTTGCCATAGCGAAACCAGATAAAGCCAAATGCAGCCTGTAGCTGACTTAAAAAATGCTCCGCCGTGGAAGCCGCGACCTGTCCATTGAACTTTTCACTAATACATTCACTGACAACGGCTGATAATCGGTAGTTGGCTGAAAACCCTTTCAGCACATCAGCCAGCGGCTCATCCTGTCCGATATGCTGATACCCGCTACGCGGTAAAGATTGTGACCAGACCTGAGTTGAAAATGAGCCCACCGCTGAGAGCAACAGCAAAATAGCAATGAAAGATACACTCAGCCTCTTTGACGATAATCGTAGCCAGATGGACAGCCGTTCAAACAGCCATTTAAACAAAAGCTCAGACAAGCATTTCGATCCCCACTCAAGCATCAGACGAACACCATACTGCTGGCAGCCAGATGGGTAACGGACGGCATCATTTGTTGTTGCTCCGACCCCGTCAATTCATACATAACGTCTACAACCCACAACAACTGCTCTATTCTCCCGTCCAGATCAACGGCCTCACCGCGATCGCCGGTCAGCTCACCGTCTCTTGTCAGACGCTGAAGCAATGTCAGCTTGGAGTGATCCGATTCCACCATCAGCTCGACCTGAGTATGCTGTGCCACCCAGGCCATTTTTTTTAGTACTTCGCATAACTGGCGGCAGAGCTTATCAGGCTGCTGTCTTTCATCTGGCAGCAGCATAAATGCTACCGATGCAACGCCTTTACTGACATCCACCTGCACCAGGGTGTTTTGGATTAATAACACCTCGATACCGCCAAGTTGCTGCACGGCTATATCATGTGTTTCAACAAATGCGTCGAGCTTTGATGCCAGTGTCGCCATTGATAAATTCACCCCGATTATTCAAGAAGTTATTGCAACATTGCCCACTTCATAAATCCTCAAAAAAACCTCAAATAAGTTGAAATCATGTTTTGAGAAAAAAAAGCGACCAATGGCAATGCCTGTGGTCGCTTTGGGCTACAAAGATTTGAAACGCCTAACGGGGCGAATTTGTTGTGTCACGAACAGCTTCCGTATAATCCGTTAGGGGCGCATCCATCCCTCTGATAGGTAGAGCATGCGAAGATAGCTTGGAACCCCATCCTTCTTCACATCCTGAAATTGCTGATTAAGTTCGTCACGAACAAAGTGCGGATCCTTGCCGGTGTTTACGCCATCAATCACTCGGCCTAACACACCGTCTTGATCGTTCATCAATGACAGCAAGGCTTTGTCTGATTTCCGGCCAGTTTTCGAACCAAATTCCAGCTCTTCAGACGGTTCTGAGCCCAGCATGGTTTTCAACACCATCCGGTTCAGCTCCAGCTCCTTGTCTTCATCGCTCGGCTCAAAACCAAAATCATCTTTGCTCATGTGGGTATTTTCTGCCGGGCCGAGATACCGAAGCAGAGCACGTACGGTACTGGTGTCGGTCAGCTCGAAC
>NZ_JAKRFQ010000393.1 GCF_022347985.1 Photobacterium sp. OFAV2-7 | reverse complement strand
ACAACGGCTATCAGGCACGTAACTTAATTGGCGGCTATCGTACCTATAAGTTTGCGAAGGCGTAAATACAAAAGTATTTGTCTCAAACACCATTGCTTCTGTCGTACAGCAATGGTGGCAAGAGCATTATTCATTAATGCAAAAACGTACCCTTTTCACTGGCACTGAATGCAGTTAAATCACCAGCCGGGTTAATAAGGTGAGGCAAGATTTTCGGTAAGTTGAGCTCGATATCTTGATTTTCTACCGGGTTAATCGTCGCGTGATACCAACCCAGCAAACCCAATATCGCATAGCCGATAGCATCGTCGCTATCTCGGTGCTCGAGGATAGTCTGCAAGAAACGTAAGATCGTTTTATCGTTAGATTTTGTCTGCTTAAGGGCTTCGTTATAGATAACCGATGCCTCATCTACTAGCCCTTCAAACTCAGTTTCAATCGCGACCTTGAAGGAGCCACCATCAACAGAAATTCTCATATCAATATCACCAGAATAAATCGTGGAATGATAGTAACTAAAAAGTGGGAAATTGTCGTTCTAGACGTAAGATATTAAATAGAATTCAGCACTTTCTTTGATTTATTCGATGCCCAAGGGCGTAATCTTATCCCTTGGGGATCATGTACAGCCGGTTAGATTCCAGCCAGCGCATAACCGCAAGATTAAAGGTGACTAACTTTTGCGGTGTAACTCGTCTTTGGGCATAGATCAGACTTAATTTCTGGGCTTTTACAGACCACTCAGGGAAAACATGAACTAACTCCCCTTTCTTGATAAGCGCTTCAACCTGGTAAAATGGCAGGCTTGCTACCCCCATTCCCTGCATCGCCAATTCTAAGATTGAGCAGTAAGTATTAGTGCGAAGGCTTCCAGTCACTTCTATATGATAGTTTTGATCGTCATTAATAAGCTGAAGTTGATTCCAGCGTTCATTTTGGCTGTTAAGAATAAAGCTACATTGATGAATCTCTTCGATAGCCTTCAGCGAATTACCCACTGCATAACTCTTACTGCAAACCAGTACATTCCGGATGTAGCCGAGATCTTTGGCAATGACATCATTAGGCAGCTCCTCATAAGCCCTGAAAGCGACATCAAAGTCACCAGACTCAATTTTCTTCTTTATAGGGCCGAAATCGAGAATTAGATTCACCTTTGGGTACTGTTGCCTGAATGATGGGATCACATGATGACAAAGCGCGCGGCCGAACTCGATAGGGGCCGTCACTTTCAAATCACCCGCCACTTCCTGCGTCATATCAAGCACACGCATTTCCGCTTCGGTGGCCAGCAACTGAATCTGCTTCGCCTTGGCATATAGCTCCTCACCCACTTCGGTTAGGCTAATCGCCCTCGTTGTCCGATGGAACAACCTGGAATTCAGTGCTTCCTCTAGGCGCTGTACATGTCGAGATACCAAACCTTTTGATACATCCAGTACTTCTGCCGCCTTGGTGAAGCTCCGCTCCTCTGCAACTGCAAGAAAAGTCTGCACATAAGTTAAGTTCATCAATTAGTACCATTTAGTAAACAGTGAAATCATTTTCTATTGTTTTTCTCCTAATCACAACCACCTAAGATTCAAAACATAAACAAAAAGGAGAAAAACGATGAAAGTTCTCGTAATTGGTGCATCGGGCACAATTGGCCGCAAAGTCGTTGAAGCGCTTGCTACAAAACATGAGATTGTTAAGGCGGGCAAAGGTAGCGGTGATGTGCAGATTGACATTACCTCGCAAGCCTCGATTCGCTCTGCACTTAATTCAGTAGGCAAGGTAGATGCAATCATCTGTGCCACCGGTGATGTTGCATTCAATACGTTCACCAACCTATCACTCGAAGAATGGGATGTCGGCATTAACAGCCGCCTGATGGGACAAGTGAACCTGACCCAGATTGGCACCGAATACCTAAACGATGGCGGCAGTATCACACTTACAAGCGGCATTATCGCCGACTACCCGATTGCTTATGGAACCAGTGCAGCAACGCTTAACGGCGCAATACAGCATTTCGCTAAAGCGGTATCGAACGAATTACCTCGCGGTATACGCATTAATGTTGTTAGCCCATCAGTGGTTACCGAATCACTGGGTACCTATGGCGATTATTTCCCTGGATTTCACGCTATCGATGCAAGGGATGTCGCGAAATCCTACATCCGTTCAGCATTAGGCATCGAAACAGGACAAACGTTTAAGGCCTTTGCAGGCAACTAAGTAGTAAGAGGAAAGAAACATGCAAAAAGTACTGTTTATGGCTGCCCTAACGGCTATCTCCATGAATGCTTCAGCAGCTTCGGTCGTAGAAGGCAACCCTACTCTTATCGGTAACTCATTCGGTTTTGTTGAAGGCCCAACATGGGATGCGAAGCACCAGCGTTTCCTGTTTAGCGATATTCCAAACAACAAGACATACGCCTATAACTTGAAAGGCGCATTGAGCGTTTTTGATGATAATTCTGGCTACGCCAATGGCCTGGCCATTGATCCAAGCGGAAACCTTTGGGCGGCACGTCATGACAGAAAGCTGTCATACCGCCAGGAAAACGGTGAAAAGGTGATTACTGCGGCAACTTATAGCGGCAAGCCATTAAATAGCCCCAATGACTTAACCGTCAATAGTGACGGCAGTGTCTGGTTTACCGATCCACCATTTGGCATTCAGGGGTATGGCCCACAAAAAGCAAAAGAAGAACAGCCAGTCAGAGGTGTTTACCGTTATTTAGATGGTGAATTTACGTTAATTTCAGGCGAGTTGAAGCTGCCTAATGGTATTGCCTTTTCTCCTGACGAGTCATTACTGTATGTTGCCGACACATCAGATGGTTGGGTATATCGATTCGATGTTGACGGCCAGACAGTAAGCAATAAGACTCCGTTTGCTCAGGTTAAAACGCCAGAGGGATCAGAGCCAATGGCCGATGGTGTCGAGGTTGACCAGAAAGGTAATGTCTTTATTGCAGGACATGGCGGTGTGGGTGTTTTCGATTCTAACGGGAAGCAAGTTGACTTCATAGCCATCGATGCCGGCCATATCAGCAACCTTGAAATTGGCGGCAAGAATCAAGACCTGCTAATGGTAACTGCATACAATAAAGTTCTGTTATTCCAGATGAAATAACGATCATCATTGATCTGGGCTGATGGTCATAAATTAAGAACACAGCCAAAGAAAAGCCTAAAGCACATTGCTTTAGGCTTTTCCTGCTGCTATTGAACGCTCTTGCTTAACGCCAATACCCTGAGTGGGAGCCATAACCTCTGTGGTAGTCAGAGCTATGAACCTTGCCTTCATCGGAGTCATCTGATGAATCTCTATCACCATAGTGTCGATGGCCGTGATGCCTCCAGTTGTGATCTCTGTTGTAGCGCTCTTTGTACCAGTCATACCAGTACGGGCGTTTGAACTTGATCTTTTCTAAATCAAGGATAAATAGGCAATCAAAGAAGATAGGTTCGCCAACCCCACCGCCGAAGTCAGTTAGGTTCACCATGCCAGACAAACGCACCGTGCCACGATACCAGGCAAAATCACCCGATGTTTTAATTACTGCGTTTTCATCACTGGAGGCGCCTGTGATATGTGTTATTTCCTCACCTTCCGGTGTCACTATTGGCTTGTTTGCCGGTTGTACTGTGGTGTCACCCCGAGTCACAATGGTGCCGTTCGGAAATTTAAAGAAGGTTGTTCCGACAAGCTGAAGCCCTCCATTGGGCCCGTCCTCGATGTTAGACAAGCAATCTGTCGCGGTTCCGACAAGATCCCCCGTCGCTATTTCTTTCAAATCAACATCAAAGCAAAAAGCGGGATCTGGCTGCTCATCACCGTCTATATCCGGCACGTCCATTTCATACATTTCACCCTTACCTACCAAATTAAGGGCTAAGCGCTGTTTACTGTCTGCATCATCGTCATCATCAGAATGCTTTTTGTGCTTGTAGTCAGAATGCTCATCCTTGGTGTCATAATCTGTATCTTCATCGCCTGTATCGTCATATTCTTCATACGAATCATCAGAAGAGTCTTCAACAGATTCGTCATAAGAGTCATCAACAGGTTCATCATAAGAGTTATATTCTTCACCACTGTCAGTATCTGTGCTCGCATAACTATCACTTTCATACGATGAGTAATCATATGAATCGTTTTCATCATAGGATGCAGCGGCAAAACCGGAAAAGCCGATGCATACCGTAAGCACTGATAAAGCTACCTTATTCATTTTCATCACGATTCTCCACGAACCTTTAGTGATTTCTTAGATATTTGCTATAGCCAACTAAAATAACAAAGCAATTTAATTAACTCCTTGCCATCTGCTCTCTTTTTCAGAAACAACCATGCCACCTCCAAACATAATATTATGGGAGTAATTTGAACTGCTTTATTCTGGTTAATTGTAGATGGTATTGAATATTTCGAATATAAAGCCTTTTTTCCCAAGTCGTTCTCAACATCATGAATAGGTTGATATTTATTTAAATATGAGCAAAACCAACCTATTACTATCTATTCGTAGTTCTCATAATTAAGAAAGACATACACATTTCGTTCTTCGAGGAAGTTCAC
>NZ_JAKRFQ010000392.1 GCF_022347985.1 Photobacterium sp. OFAV2-7 | reverse complement strand
AAGCTGGTTGGCGAAGTGCTTGGGGTGCCGATGCACAAAGTGGTTATTGATATGCGTCGGATGGGGGGTGGCTTTGGTGGTAAAGAAACGCAAGCCGCAGCCCCAGCCTGTCTGTCAGCCGTTATCGCGACCCTCACTGGCCGCCCGACAAAAATGCGCTTGTATCGCAACGAAGATATGACCATGACAGGCAAGCGCCACCCGTTCTACAACCAATACAAGGTTGGGTTTGATGATAATGGCCGGATCCAGGGGATCGATATCACCGTTGCCGGTAACTGCGGTTACTCGCCGGATCTGTCCAGCTCCATCGTAGATCGGGCCATGTTCCACTCCGACAATGCCTACTACCTGGGCGATGCTACAGTCACCGGCCATCGCTGCAAAACCAACACCGCCTCAAATACCGCCTACCGAGGCTTCGGTGGCCCGCAAGGCATGATGACCATAGAGCACATCATGGACGAGATTGCACGCTACCTGAAAAAAGACCCGCTCGAGGTCCGCAAGCATAACTATTACGGCCATGAAGAGCGCAATGTCACCCACTACTATCAGACAGTGGAGGACAACTTCATCCACGATATCACGGCCCAGCTAGAAGCCAGCAGCGATTATCACCAGCGCCGTAAAGACATTGCCGAGTACAACAAAACCAGCCCGATCCTCAAAAAAGGACTGGCCATCACACCGGTTAAATTCGGGATCTCATTTACGGCTACGTTTCTGAACCAGGCCGGTGCCCTTATCCATATCTATACCGACGGCAGTATTCACCTCAATCATGGTGGTACTGAAATGGGCCAGGGTCTCAATACCAAAGTGGCACAGATAGTAGCGCAGGAGTTCCAGGTCGATATCGACAAAATCCAGATCACCGCCACCAACACCGACAAAGTACCGAATACTTCGCCGACAGCAGCTTCGTCTGGCGCTGATCTGAACGGCAAGGCGGCACAAAATGCAGCTCAAACCATCAAGCAACGCCTGATTGATTTTGGTGCCGTTCACTTCAAGGTCGACAAGGAAGAGATTGTCTTCAAAAATGGCATTGTCCAGATCCGGGATAAATTCATGCCGTTTGAGGAATTTGTCCAACTGGCCTACTTCAATCAGATTTCGCTTTCGAGTACCTGCTTCTATCGGACACCAAAAATTTACTACGACCATCAAAAAGCTCGAGGACGTCCCTTTTATTATTATGCTTATGGGGCATCATGTTCAGAGGTGGTCATCGACACTCTTACCGGCGAATACAAGATCTTACGAGCAGATATTCTTCATGACGTCGGCGCCTCCCTTAACCCGGCGATTGATATCGGACAGATCGAAGGCGGGTTCATTCAGGGAGTAGGATGGCTAACCACTGAAGAACTGGTCTGGAATGAACAAGGCCGCTTGATGACCAACGGTCCGGCTAGCTACAAGATCCCTGCAATAGCCGACATGCCAATCGACTTCCGCACGCACCTGCTGGAAAACCGCAGTAATCCGGAAGATACCGTCTTCAATTCCAAAGCCGTGGGTGAGCCCCCGTTCATGCTGGGGATGTCCGTCTGGAGCGCGTTAAAAGATGCCATTGCCTCTGTTGCCGTCAATGGCGCGATCCCGAAACTCGATACCCCGGCAACGCCCGAGCGCGTGCTGTGGGCAGTTCAGGCGGTCCAACAGCCGCAATATACAGAAGTAACCCAAGAAAACCCTGCAGAGGCCACAACGAACATCAAATAACAACAATCAAGATAACAACCGCCAAGGAGTATGACATGTATAACGATAACTGGATCCATGAACTGGCCAAACTCGATGAACAAGGTGAAGCCTGTGTCATGGTAACGGTACTGGCCGACAAGGGATCTGTCCCGCGCGATGCCGGAACCAAAATGCTCGTTACCCGAAACAATATTGTGGCAACCATTGGCGGTGGTCATCTTGAGCACAAAGCAGTAAAAATGGCACGCGACATGCTTCTAATGGGAGACAGGCATACTAAAGTTGAACATTTCAACTTAGGCGCCCGCCTTGGCCAGTGCTGCGGGGGCATGGCAACGCTCAGTTTCGAGCCTATCGGCCACCAGCAAAACCACTTGGTGCTGTTTGGTGCCGGTCATGTAGCCAAGGCACTGCTCCATATTGTGGCAACCCTGCCCTTCCGTGTGACATGGATTGACCAGCGAGAGCACGAATTCCCGGAAGAGTTGCCAGCCGGAGTGAAAAAACTGGTCTCCGATGATCCCGTGGCCGAAGTCAAGGATATGCCTGCCAACAGTTACTATCTGGTCATGACCCATAACCATCAGCTGGATTTCGATCTCGCCAAGGCGATTCTCAACAGAAATGATACCGCCTACTTCGGCATGATAGGGTCACTGACCAAAAGGAAAAAGTTCGACTACCGATTAACAGAGCGCGGCTACAGTCAGGAAACGATCGAGCGCATGACCTGCCCGATCGGAATCAGTGCCGTAAAAGGAAAACACCCGGCAGAAATTGCAGTGTCGGTCGCTGGCGAATTGATTGCCCATTATCAGGGAGTCCCCCTGGAGCAAAAACGCCCGACGAGTACCACAGCAGCGGAACCGGTAACTCAGGCGAGCAACGACAGTGCCTGAGCGATAAAGGAATAGCACCATGACAACGGAAAAAATCGCATATCGCGCATCAATCTTACACAGTATTGCCGACCCGAAAGATGTCGGCCTGGAAAAGAGCTATCAATATTTTGAAGATGGCATGATCGTGGTTGAAAACGGCCATATCGTGGATATCGGCGAGGCTGAACAGGTTCAGGTCCGCCACCCGAGTAACCTTGAGACCGTAAACTTTGAAAACAAGCTGATCACCTCAGGCTTTATCGATACACATATTCACTACCCGCAGACGGGAATGATTGCCTCCTACGGCGAACAACTGCTCGACTGGCTGGAAAACTACACCTTTCCGGAAGAGCTCCGCTTTAAAAATCCTGTCTATGCCCAAAAAGTGGCCTCGTTGTTTTTGGATGAACTGGCCAGCAACGGCACAACAACCGCGCTGGTTTTCGGAACCGTTCATAAAGAATCGGTCGATGTCTTTTTTGAGGAAGCCAAAAAACGCAAGCTGCGGATGATTGCCGGCAAGGTGCTGATGGACAGAAATGCACCCGAGTACCTCACTGATACGCCAGAATCCGGCTACCTGGATTCCAAGGAGCTTATCGAACGCTGGCATAACCGGGGACGACTGCTATATGCCGTCACCCCGAGGTTTGCACCAACAAGTACCGATGCCCAGCTCGAAACCGTTGGCAAGCTGCTCAAAGAATACCCAGACGTATTTATGCACACGCACTTATCGGAGAATAAAAAAGAGATTGAGTGGGTCATGGAGCTCTTCCCCGACAGAGACAACTACCTGGATGTCTACGATCACTTTGGTATGCTGCACGAGCGCTCGGTATTTGCCCACGGTATCCACCTGTCAGATTGTGAATGCCAGCGCCTGTCAGAAAGTGGGTCAGCTATCTCATTCTGCCCCACTTCCAACCTTTTCCTCGGCTCAGGGTTGCTCAACCTGCCGAAGCTGGAGAAGTTTAATATCAATGTCGGCATGGGTACCGATGTCGGTGCAGGTACCAGCTTTTCACTGCTACAGACCATGAGCGAAGCATACAAAATCATGCAGCTTCAGCAGGAGAAACTGCACCCGCTGAAATCGCTGTTTCTGGCCACGCTTGGTGGTGCCCGTGCACTGCGTCTTGAAGACAAAATCGGCAACCTCGAAGTTGGCAAAGAAGCAGATTTCGTGGTTCTCGATCTGCACGCTACCCAGTTGATGCGTTTTCGTATGAACCAGGCGAAGAATCTGGAAGAAAAACTGTTCGTCCTGATGAGCCTGGGAGATGACAGAACGGTTAGCCAAACCTATATCTACGGTGAAAAAGCCTACGATATCAATGGACAACAATCTGGCCGCAAAATAGCCGTGTAAGCCAATAACAGCACTAGACAAGGACTTTTCTGGCTGCCTGGCAGCCAGCCACATCAACCATGAGCACTGAATTTATGTCTGATAACAAGAATACACAAACTCGCGTCACGACCGTATTACAGCGCATGAGTGAAATGGTCAGCAAGGACGCCAGATATGCCGACATCTTTGCCGGCGAGCTAAACACCATGCTAGAGAAGATTAAGCAACAAAACGGATTCGGTGAGCTGGCCGAATATGATCCACGAGGAGATGGCCGCGAAGGTACCTTTAGCCTGGATTATGTTGCCGGTATTGACGATGACTGCCCTCACGGCATACCTACGACTCATGATTGTGAGCTTCGGATTCAGCACGGCGTCTGTGCCGGGTGCGGTCGCCAGACTGTTTATCCCAAATAACATCGACAGCATCATGATCAATTTAAAAGCCTGCCTCGTAAGCAGGCTTTTCACTCCGCTTCTACCTCTTAACCACAACTAAAGTACTCCATTCCCCTCCTCAGCAAACGACTAAAACTGTAATTACTGCGCCTAATACTCATATCTGAAATGGTCCCTATAAAGAGTTAATTTACTAACGCCCAACACAACAACACTTAAAAACATC
>NZ_JAKRFQ010000391.1 GCF_022347985.1 Photobacterium sp. OFAV2-7 | reverse complement strand
CGTCGATGATTTGCAGCCGTATCCTGCGGGTATCCGTGCTCAGGCGGTGCTGAAAGACGGCACTTTAGTGCATGACTTTCTCTTTGCCGAGAGCCGCCGCAGCCTGCATGTCTGCAATGCCCCCTCTCCCGCGGCAACGTCTGCTATCCCGATTGGAAACTACATTTGTAATAAGGTAGCCGACAAGCAGCAAGCCGAACTGGCGGAAGAGCCTGCCGACGTTTCTGTCTGATTATCTGTCTTCCTGGATGGATAACGAAATGCTGCGGTGATAATGCGATAGAGCGTATCTCGCCCGCCCCTGGGATATCAGGTGGCGGGCAAAGCCCGTGGTGGCTAATTAGTGCTCGTGATAGAAATCAAGCAGCGTTTTGATAAACAGTGAACGTACTTTATTCACCGTGCTGGTTTTTTTGGTGATTGCCATGATCTCCAGCGTATAGAAGCGCCGATCCGGGGCGATGGCTTTCAGCTCGCCGCTTTCGACATAGGGCTGGGCGTAGTTCTCCGGCAAAAAGCCGATAAACTTCGATGATAACAGCAAGGCCAGCCGCGATTCATAGTTATAGGCGGTGGCTTTGAGATTCATGTTGGCCAGATGGCCGTTAATGTTCTCCTGGGTCTTCATTCCCGCATATACCACCGGAAACCCATCGATGATTTCGTCGCTCAGCTCGTCCTCGTGGAGATCATACAGCGGGTTGTCCCGGCTGCAGTAGAGGAAACAGTGGTCGGAATAAATATGCTGGTACTCCAATCCATCCAGGCTGCGGTGGTAGGGTATAAAGCCGATATCAGCTTCTTCACTCATAACCATTCGCTCAATTTCAGTCATCCTGGCCACTTCGGAAGTCAGGTAGACCTCGTGCGCCAGCTTAGAGAAGCGGCGAAAAACGTCCGGGATCCGGGCGCGGTTGTCGAGGCTGATGGTATCGCTGAACAGTACGGTCAGGCTACCGGATAACTGGGTATCGAGAGAGTTGATGGTATTGCGGAAATCGTCCAGTTCGCCAAGTAGCTTGATGGTTGCGTCATAGACAACCGAGCCTTCTTCGGTAAGGGCGAAGCCAGCTCGTCCACGACGGCACAAGGTAAGGTTGAGGCGCGACTCAAGGTTAGAGATATGAATACTGATGGTCGAGCGACTAATGTTTAGCTCTGTTTCGGCAGCAGAAAACCCTCCGCAGTCGGCAACTGTCTTGAAAATTTTCAGCTGTTTGATTTCGTAATCCCCGATTTGTCCAACCGGGATTGAGGCTCGTGTCATTGTTTTATGCCCATAAAACTTCAGGTTTATCAGTGAAAATTTATTCACTGCTTTTTATTGTTAAAATTCTGTTTACGCATTATGTATGGATTTGAAACATCATTCTTTGAACCCTGTAATAGTTCTCAGCAGCGGATGGTTAAGTTATGGAAGATTTACCTTTGGTTCTGTCTCATGCCTATATAGACGGACAGTGGGTCGCGGCAGACAGCGGTGCCACATTGTCGGTGGTCAATCCGGCAAATGGTGCATTAATTACTGAAGTGCCGGATATGGGTGCCAGTGAGGCGCAAGCGGCTGTAGTCGCTGCAGATAAAGCGCTTCAGGGCTGGCGAAAAACGACGGCCAAACACCGTGCCAATCTGCTCAAGGCTTGGTTCGAACTGATTGTGGAACATGCTGATGAGCTGGCCAAATTGCTAACAACAGAGCAAGGCAAGCCCTACAAGGAAGCCTATGGTGAGGTGATTTACGGGGCATCGTTTATCGAGTGGTTTGCCGAAGAGGCCAAGCGCACTTACGGCGATCATATTCCCGCGGCCATGCCGGGCAACCGCTACCTCACCATCAAACAGCCAGTCGGGGTGGTTACTGCCATTACACCCTGGAACTTCCCGGTGGCGATGATCACCCGCAAGGTCGGCCCGGCGCTGGCCGCCGGTTGTACCGTGGTGGTTAAGCCGGGCGAGGATACCCCGTTGTGCGCTTTGGCGATGGCGAAACTGGCAGAGCAGGCAGGGATCCCCGTGGGCGTTATTAATGTGGTGACAACAGCCCGGCCAGCCGTGGTCGGTGAGGTGTTATGTACCCATCCACTGGTCAGAAAGGTCTCGTTTACCGGCTCGACACCGGTGGGTAAACATATTCTCCGTCAGGCTGCCGATACTGTTAAAAAAGTGTCGATGGAGCTGGGTGGCAATGCGCCGTTTATCGTCTTCGAGGATGCCGATCTGGACAAAGCGGTTCAGGGGGCGCTGATTTCCAAATATCGCAACGCCGGACAAACCTGCGTGTGTACCAATCGCTTGTACATTCATGATGCGGTGTACGACCAGTTTATGGCCCGTTATATCGAGGCTGTTGCGGCTCTCAAGCTGGGTGACGGCCTGGTGGACGGGACGGAGATTGGCCCGTTGATTAACGCCAGGGCGGTAGCTAAAGTCGATACTCTGGTTGCCGAGGCGATCAGCCAGGGCGCCAATTTGGTCCTGGGCGGACAGATCGCTGATGTCGGTGAACAGTATTACCAGCCGACCATTCTGAGCGATGTGACCGAGCAAATGAATATCGCCCACCAGGAATTGTTCGGTCCGGTGACGACCGTATTTCGTTTCAATGATGAAGAAGATGTGATCCGCAGGGCCAATGATACCCCTTACGGGCTCGCGGCCTATTTCTACTCCCGTGATAACAGCCGGATTTGGCGGGTCAGCGAAGCCTTGGAGTACGGCATTATCGGTATCAATGAAGGAATAATCTCGACTGAAGTGGCTCCGTTTGGTGGTGTTAAGGAGTCAGGTTGCGGTCGCGAGGGATCCAAGTACGGTATCGAGGACTACCTGGAAATTAAGTATCTCTGCCTTGGTGTCGATCAGTCACCCCAATACTGATCCGATACCGGTATTTTTCGGCCCGGGTTAACCCGAGCCATAGTGAATTACCCTGGAATAAACCTTAGCTTGTGTTTGTGTCGTACCTGATTGAACGTATGTTCTAGTGGTGACGTTTTGGCAATACCTTTCGGTATTGCCTTTTTTTTTGCCTGTCATTTAGGGCGATATCATTATTTATCTTTCTGTTTTTAAAGGCATAAGTGATTGGTTTGGCAAAGGTTTGATGGCGTTAAAACTTCACGTGAATACATAAGAATTTAATAAATGTGAATAAATTGTAATTATCGGTAACAACATGGCAACGGATGAAGTTAAGACGTCATGGCACTTGTCTCTGTTCGAACCGATGGATTTGAACAGATGAAGGATAAAAATAACAAGGAGCACAATCCATGTTCAACACCTTACTAAAGCTGCGAAACAAAAGTTTGAAGAAAACACTGGCTGGCTACACATTGGCCATTTCGGCCACCTTATCGATGGTTCCCGAAGCCTTTTCTGCCGAGCATAACTGGCGTTTTGTGAACCTGTATTCGAGGGGCACAGCCTATGGCGAAGTGTACAAGAGCTTTGCCGAGAACATCGAAGCCATGTCCGGTGGTCGTATTGCCGTACAGGTTATGTATGCCGGTGAAGGTGTTGGCCAGACAGGCGTACTGGGCTCGGTAAAATCCGGTCTGATGACCATGGGTGCTCCTTTCCAGCCAATGCATGCCGGTGAGTTTCCTCCGGGTGTTGTCGAAGTTGGCTTGCCTGGGATGACCGATGATGTCGGTGAGCTTAGTGCCTTGTTCCATGAGAAAGGCTGGGGCGAAGTGCTGGAAGAGGCGTACGATAAGCAGAATCTGGTATGGCTGGAACCCTATATTCAGCTACCTGTCTACGTGCTGACCAAAACGCCGATCAACTCAATTGATGATTTCAAAGGGATGAAAATTCGTGCGCCGGGTGCCTACGGTAAGTTCCTGCGTAAATTGGGCGCTTCGCCGGCATCGCTATCCTGGAGTGAAATCTATACCAGCCTGGCAACCGGGGTCATCGATGGTTCTATTGGTAGTAACCTGATTGACCACCGTGACGGTAACCATGTTGAAGTTGCCAAGTATATGTACCGTCTGCCGATAGCGGGCGCACAGGCCCTGCCTATCGTGGTAAACAAGCGCGCTTGGAACAAGCTACCGGCCGATTTGCAGGCGATTGTACGTGGTGCCAGCGCCCAGCATGCCCGTGAGCAGATGACCAAGTCGCGTTTGTGGGAGTCTCAGGCGGTGGCAGATATGGAAGCCAAGGGCATGAAGTGGAGTCCGCAGCCGAGCAAGGAAGACATCCAGAAATGGAATACGGCAGCAAACTCGCTGTGGAGCGAGTATGCCAAGGCGGATAAATACAGCAGCCGCCTGGTTGAGATTCTTCAGCAGTAAATGGGGTGAATACCGGCCGGGGCGAGTATCTCTGTAGGTTCCGGTTGGTATATAGGGGCGAGAGCCCCTTTTGTCTTTCCTCCGGCTTCAAGGATGATAAGTATGTTTAAGATGGCAATGAAGGGGTATTGCCTCGGGATCAATCGGTTGGTGTACCTAATTGGCTTCTCGGCCTCGGTGCTGATGCCGTTGCTGGCACTGGCGGTGGGATTCGAGGTGTTCTCGCGTTATGTGCTGGGTAGCCCGACGATCTGGGCCTATGATGTTTCCCTCTTTCTATTC
>NZ_JAKRFQ010000003.1 GCF_022347985.1 Photobacterium sp. OFAV2-7 | reverse complement strand
AAGGGAGAAGAAACATAAGCCATGTGGCTTTGTTTCTGGATGATGTTGCTATCGCCTGATCCTGCATACTCGACCTTTAACTAACTGTATTGATTGGGAGTAAATAACTGCTTTATACCTATCGGAATAAATATTCACTGATCATCCATAATCAGGTGGTGAAAGGTTACAGTTTTTAGTTAATAAATGGAATACTTTGCGGTGTTTAATGTGTATTTATTCACTTTTATTCTGTCAAATGGCATGTTTGCAGTTAGTTGCATTCAGGCTGTGATGACAAGATATGCATTGTGTTAACTAATAAAAAACGTGGGATAGAGTCGTGGTCGGGGGAATGAGAAAGGAAAGCTATAAGGTGTGAATAGAGCAGGAGGCAGCTACCTCCTGATTTTCCTCTATAGCTTGAAAACCTTGTTGCATTTCCTGCAACGATAGATGGCTTTATAGATCAAACGTTGCCAGAAAGTCCTTTTGACGCGCTCGACCTGGGTGCAGCGGCATTCCATTGGAGATTTACCTGTCGCGAATTAATGTGTCTACAGGATCTCATTGGCTGGTTGAATGGGTGGTGAGGGAGATATTCATCCTAGGTTAATGGAACCTAGGTATGGCAGCAGCTGATAACAGAGATAGCCGCCGGGTACAAAAAACTGGTTAGATGCGCCACCGATGAGGCATCTAACCAGCTTGGTAGGTTAGTCCGCTGAGGACTTTTCTATAGACCAGCAGAAGTTGCTACTAGCCTGTAGTTACTTAGCGCATGGTAACGAACTCTTCCGACCCTGTTGGGTGGATAGCCACGACGCTGTCGAAGTCTGCTTTGGTTGCACCCATCTTCATCGCCACACCAAAGCCCTGGATCATCTCGTCAACGGTATAGCCGATGCCGTGAAGGCCAACAACTTTCTCGTCAGGACCGGCACATACCAGTTTCATCTTACATGGCTGGCGGTGTGAGGTTACAGCTGTATACATGGCGGTGAAACCGGACTGGTAGACTTTGATATTGTCCTCACCGTACTCGGCAATAGCTTCAGGCTCCGTCAGGCCGATGGTGCCGATTGGCGGGTGGCTGAAGACCACTGTCGGTACAAGCTTGTAGTCCATCTTGGCGTTGGTCTTGCCGTTGAACAGGCGTTCGGACAGCTGGCGACCGGCTTTAACCGCTACCGGGGTCAGCTCGATACCGCCTTCCATGATATCGCCGACACAGTAGATACCGTCGATATTGGTCTGCTGGTACTCATCAACCTTGATGTAGCCGCGGCTATTGGTCTCGACACCGGTCGCGGCCAGGTTGATTTTGTCCGTAGTCGGGTTGCGGCCGATAGCCCAGATCAGGATATCAGTATTGTGAGATTCGCCGTTTTCGAAGTGTAGCGTGACAGAGCCGTCTGCTTCTTTCACCACTTCTTTCGGAATTGAGTGGGTGTGCAGGGTCGGACCTTCCGCATCCATCACTTCAACCAGCGTATTGATGATCATCGGGTCAAAGCTGCGTAGCGGAGACTCCTTACGGACGAACAGGTGGGTGTCGGTGCCTAGTGCGCTCAGTACGCCGGCGATTTCAACGGCGATGTAGCCTGCGCCGATCACGGCACTACGCTTTGGTTGCTCGTTCAGCTCAAAGAAGCCGTTGGAGTCGATGCCGTGCTCGGCACCCGGTACGTTAGGAATGGTTGGTTCGCCGCCGACGGCAATCAGGATGTGATCGGCCGTATAGTGCTCACCGTTTACCTCGATGGTCTTCTGATCAACAAAGCGGGCAAAACCATTGATCACTTCAATCTTGTTGTTGCCAAGCACATTATCGTATGCGGTATGAATGCGGCTGATATACGCCTCGCGGCTTTCTACCAGTTTGCTCCAGTCGAATTTTTTGACATCGACATCGAAGCCGTAATCTTTGGCGTACAGGTGCATGGCTTCGGCAATTTGCGCGCCATGCCACATGACTTTCTTCGGTACACAGCCGACGTTTACACAGGTACCGCCCAACGCTTTGGCTTCGATCAGCGCGACCTTGGCGCCATGCATTGCTGCGCGGTTTGCTGATGCAATACCGCCGCTGCCGCCACCGATACAAATGTAATCAAAATGCTTTGCCATGACTTTCTCCGCTTAATTCTACGATTTATTAGCTAAACCTAGTGTAATCAAGAACGCAGGGAGTTACGAGAGGGGAGGTTCGAGAAAGTCGGGCTGGATAGTAATAACTGATGGCGGGAAAGAATAAAGGCGGGCTGATCCCCGCCTGTTATCACCGTTTCCGGAGCCGGTTATTCCGGTACGACCCACTGCACGGTGTGGTGGCCACGGCTTGGCGCAATAGCCTGCTGTAGCCAGGGCAGAATGGCTTGCATCTGGCTTTCCAGTTTCCACGGCGGGTTGATGACAATCATCCCGGAGGCGGTCATGCCGCGTTCGGTGGTATCCGGCTCGACGCCCAGCTCGATTTGCAGGATCTTGCGTATACCTAGTTTTTCAAGGCCTTGCAGCATCTTATCGATATTTTCGCGATAGACAACCGGGTACCAGATGGCATAGGTACCGGTCGCCCAGCGCTTGTAGCTTTCAGCTATTGCGTTGACGACATCCATGTACTCGTGCTTGAGCTCGTAAGGTGGGTCAATCAGCACGACACCGCGGCGCTCTTTTGGCGGTAGGCTGGCCTTGAGTCGCTGGAAGCCGTCTTCCTTGTAGATTTTGACCTGGCGATCGCTGCGAAACTCCTGCAACAGCAGCGGGAAGTCTGTCGGGTGCAGCTCGGTCAGTACCATGCGGTCCTGCTGGCGGAGCTGCGCACGGGCAACGCGCGGCGAGCCCGGGTAGTAGCGCAGGTCATCGCTGTCATTCAACACCTTGATCGCGTCAAGGTAGGATTGGATTTCTGCCGGGATATCATCACGTGACCAAAGACGGGCAATGCCTTGTCTGAACTCACCAGTTTTCTCGCTGCGTTCATCCTGCAGATCATAGCGGCCGACGCCCGAGTGGGTATCGTGATAGACAAATGGCTTATCCTTTTGCTTCAGGGCATCGAGGATCAGACTTTGTACGATGTGTTTGACCACGTCGGCATGGTTGCCGGCATGGAAACTGTGGCGATAGCTCAGCATGAATGAGATCTCTACAGGTAGTCAGTGTTGGGATAGGGGGCATATTATGGCGGATTGTTGGCGAATATCCAGAAAGCGGTGAGATCTTTAGTCGTACAGGCTGTTAATTACACGTTAAAATGAAAGGATAAGCGCGATCACAAACCGCGATTAAGGGATTGAATTTACAAGCCCGAAGACACATCTAATAAGGGATAGAAGAATTAAGGATTAGCGCATGTCGAACCCATTATTAACCATGACGGACCTGCCTCCGTTCTCCCAGATCAAGCCTGAACATATCAAGCCCGCTGTTGAGCAGGCTATCGCCGACTGCCGTGCCCATGTCGAGTCGGTACTGGCAAATGAAGCAGCGCCAAGCTGGGAGACGATTTGCGCCCCGCTGGCCGAAACCGATGATCGTCTGAGCCGGATCTGGTCGCCAATTGGCCATCTGAATGCCGTGAAAAATAGCAACGAACTGCGCGAGGCGTATGAGAGTTGCCTGCCGATTCTGTCCGACTACGGTACCTGGGTGGGTCAGCACAAAGGTCTGTATGAAGCGTATAAGGCCATCAAAGCCGATGAGAGCTTTGACCAGCTGACGCAGGCGCAGCAAAAATCCATCACAGATGCCTTAAGAGAGTTCGAACTGTCGGGTATCGGCCTGCCGGCGGCCGACCAGCACCGCTATGGCGAGATCAGCAAGCGCCTGTCGGAACTGGCCTCGACCTTCAGCAACAATGTGCTTGATGCCACAATGGGCTGGAGCAAACTGGTGACTGATGTCGACGAGCTCGGCGGGCTGCCGGAGTCTGCACTGCAGGCAGCCCAGGCGGCAGCCGAGGCGAAAGATCAGAAAGGCTATTTGTTTACCCTGGAAATTCCGTCTTACCTGCCGGTGATGACCTACTGTGAGAACCGCGAGCTGCGTCAGGAAATGTATGAGGCGTTTGTGACCCGCGCTTCTGATCGTGGCCCGAATGCCGGCAAGTGGGATAATAGCGAGATCATTGCGGAGAAGCTGAAGCTGAGCCATGAGTTGGCGCGACTGCTGGGCTTTAGCACCTATAGCGAGAAATCACTTGCGACCAAGATGGCGGAAACACCGGATCAGGTCCTGGGTTTCTTGAATGACCTGGCAACCCGCGCCAAGCCGCAGGGTGAGCGTGAAGTCGCCGAGCTGCGTGACTACGCCGCCGCTGAGTTTGGTGCCGAAACGCTGGAACCTTGGGATTTCGCCTATTATGCCGAGCAGCTGAAACAGCATCGCTACAGCATTTCAGATGAGCAGCTACGTCCGTATTTCCCTGAGCACAAGGTGGTCTCGGGCCTGTTCGAGGTCCTGAAGCGTGTCTTCGGCATGGATGTAAAACCGCGTGACGGCGTGGATGTCTGGGATGATAGCGTGGCCTTCTACGATATCTTCGATGGGTCGGGCGAGCTGCGTGGCAGCTTCTATCTGGATCTCTATGCCCGCGAGCACAAACGTGGCGGAGCGTGGATGGACGAGTGCATTGTCCGCCGTACCTGTACCGACGGCAGCCTGCAAAAGCCGGTGGCCTACCTGACCTGTAACTTCAACAAGCCGATTGGCGACAAGCCAGCCTTGTTTACCCATGACGAGGTAGTCACCCTGTTCCACGAGACGGGCCATGGTATTCACCATATGCTGACCCAGGTCGATGCGCCTGCTGTATCCGGTATCAACGGCGTGCCGTGGGATGCGGTTGAGCTGCCAAGTCAGTTCCTGGAAAACTGGTGCTGGGAAGAAGAAGCGCTGGCCTTTATCTCCGGTCATTATGAGAGCGGCGAGCCTCTGCCGAAAGAGCTGCTGGACAAGATGCTGGAAGCTAAAAACTTCCAGTCGGCAATGGGCATCCTGCGCCAGCTGGAGTTCGGCCTGTTCGATTTTACCCTGTATACCAACTACGATCCGGAAGTCGGTGCTCAGGTGCTGGATACTCTTGCAGATATCAAATCACGGGTATCGGTTGTGCCAAGTCCGGAATGGGGCCGCTTCCCGAACAGCTTTAGCCATATCTTTGCCGGTGGCTACAGCGCCGGGTACTACAGCTACCTATGGGCTGAGGTGTTGTCGTCTGATGCCTACTCGCGCTTCGAGGAAGAGGGGATTTTCAACACCGAGACCGGTGCCGATTTCCTTGACTGTATTCTCGAGCGTGGCGGCAGCGAGGAGCCAATGGCATTGTTCAAGCGCTTCCGTGGTCGGGAGCCGAAGATTGATGCTTTACTCCGTCATTCTGGCATCACCGGATAATAAATAAAAAAGGCTCCCTGGGGAGCCTTTTTTGATCGAACGGTTTGTTGCTGTGTGGTTTTACTCGCTTTCGTCAATAACCAGCGGCCAGCCCATGTCTGTCTGGCGAACCGCTTCTTGCTGTAACTCTGCCTTGGTCAGCGGGTTGGTGCCGAGCCAACGTGCAGGCAGAGTCAGGGTCAATGTGTTGTCATCGACGGCCAGGGTAAACGGTGGCTGGTGGTTATGGTCGCGACGGTGACACAGGATCACGGCCAGACGTAGCAGGCGCAGGATCCGTGCAGCACTTTGGGCCGAGAGGGCATGCTGTTCCGGTAAACTGGTAAGTTGTTCACGGAAGCGGCGTAGCAGCTCGGCGATCAGGTGCTTCTGGGCGCGGGTAAAACCGGGTAGATCGATGTTGTTGATGAGGTAGGCGGCGTGGTCACCACTTTTCTTGAACTCGATACTGGTACCAATCTCGTGCAGGGTGGCACTGGCATTGAGCAGGTATTTGGCCTGTGGCTCTAGCTGCCATGCCTGCTCGCAGCTGCCAAGGAGCGATAGGGCTATATGAGCAACGGCATCGGCATGCTGGCTATCGAGCTGGAAGCGTGACTGAAGGCTCAATAAGGTGCGTTCACGAACATCATGATGGCGCATCTGGCTCATCATCTCGTAAACCATACCTTCACGCAGGGCACCGCCGGCCAGGGTCATCGACTGGATATTCAGTGACTCGAAAATCGCTATCAGGATTGACAGACCGCTAGGGAACACCAGGGCGCGCTCCAGGGTCAGTCCTTCGATATCTAGATCTTCCAGGCGTTCGTATTGCATGGCCTGACGCTGCATACGCTTGAGTTTCTGCAGGGTGATGATTTCATCCATCCCCTGGGCCAGCATGATTTCCTGCAGTGCCTGAACGGTACCGCTGGCCCCGACACAGGTGTCCCAGCCTAGCTCGTGGTAGGACTCGACGATTGGCTCAATCGCCTGTTTTGCCGCGTTGATTGCCGCGTCGAAGTTTTCTGCCGTCAGGTAACGATCTTTGAAGTAGCGCTCTAGCCAGGTAACACAGCCGATCTTCAGGCTGGTTAGGGCACTGGCGTCAAAACCTTCACCGATAATAACCTCGGTGCTGGCACCGCCGATATCAACTACCAGGCGTTTGCCGCACCCGCCTGAGGTGTGGGCGACCCCCTGGTAGATAATCCTGGCTTCTTCCTCACCGGGAATGATTTCGATGCTATGGCCAAGAATATCTTTGGCCTGAGAAAGAAAAGTATCTGAGTTTATGGCCGTACGCAGCGCAGCTGTGCCGACGATGCGGATGTTGTCGTCGGGGATGTCCTGCAGTCTTTCTGCAAACAGGCTCAGGCAGTCCCATCCGCGCTGCATGGCTTCTTCACTCAGCTCGTTCTGGCTGTTGAGACCTGCAGCGAGGCGGACCTTGCGCTTGATCTTGGCCAGTGTCTGCACACTGCCGGTGACTTCCCGCACAATCCACATATGAAAACTGTTCGACCCCAAATCTATCGCGGCGTACAGAGGTGATACTGTTCTTTCCATAGACATATCTTACTGTTGTTTTTGGTGCTGCGGGCGGCGACGGTTACGTTGGCGCGACTGGCCCTGACGAGATGAATTATTGCGACGGTTTCCGCCCTGGCGTGGTGAACGCGGGATGCTTACCGGCGCTGGCAAATCGTCCAGCAGGGCATCGCCATCGTATTTGGATAGCGGGATCGCATGCTCGATATAGGTCTCGATAGCCGGCAGGTTAATCGCATATTGCTCACAGGCAAAGCTGATTGAGTGACCGCTGGCACCGGCACGGCCTGTACGGCCAATACGGTGGACATAATCTTCTGCATCGTCAGGCAGATCGTAGTTGAATACGTGCGTTACCTGAGGGATATGAAGGCCTCGGGCGGCGACATCGGTTGCAACCAGGATATCCACTTCACCCTGGGTGAACTGCTCCAGAATACGGACACGTTTTTTCTGCGGTACATCGCCGGTCAGCAGGCCTACGCGGTGCTTGTCGGCTGCCAGATGCGCCCAGATATCTTCACAGCGGTGTTTGGTGTTGGCAAAAATGATGGCACGATCTGGCCACTCTTCTTCAATCAGGGTCTGTAGCAGACACATTTTGTCCTGATTTGACGGATAGAACAGTTCTTCCTGAATTCGGTGTCCTGTCTTTTGCTCTGGCTCGACAATCACGCTTTCAGGATTGTTCATATGCTCAAACGCCAGCTCTTTTACCCGGTATGACAAGGTAGCCGAGAACAGCATGTTCAGGCGTGCCTTTGGTGCCGGCATACGACGGAACAAGAAGCGAATGTCTTTGATAAAGCCCAGATCGAACATACGGTCGGCTTCGTCAAGTACAACAACCTGAATCGAGCGCAGATCAATCACGCGCTGTTTGTAGAAATCGATGATACGGCCACAGGTACCGATCAGGATATCCACACCGGCTTCCAGTGTTTTTTGCTGCTTTTCGTACGCTTCACCGCCATAGGCAAGACCGGCTTTCAGGCCAGTGCTTTCAAGCAACGGTTTGGCATCGTTGTAAATCTGGATTGCCAGTTCGCGTGTAGGTGCCATAATGATGGCACGGGGATGGTTGGTTTTGCGATCCTCCGCTGCCGGGTTTAGCAGCAAGTAGTTAAAAGTCGCAGTCAGGAAGGCCAGGGTTTTCCCTGTACCAGTCTGAGCCTGACCTGCAATGTCTCGGCCGGTGAGCACTACCGGCAATGCCAGCGCCTGGATCGGCGTACAATTATGGAAACCTTTGGCTTCCAATCCTTGTAAAACCTGAGGGGCTAACCCCAGGTCGGCAAATTTCTGCTCTGTGATGTGAGTCGTCTTCATTCGTATAGAATATCAGCTTAGGGTTGCAATACGAAACGGATTCCATTCAAATAGAGCATCGATTTGCTGGTTAAAATGAAATCAGCCAACAAAATCAACCATTGGAGTGGAAGATGAGCGACAAGATTGTGCAGCTGACAGACGCAAGTTTTGATAACGACGTGATTAACGCTGCGGGCCCTGTATTAGTCGATTTTTGGGCAGAATGGTGTGGCCCTTGTAAAATGATTGCCCCAATTCTTGACGAAATCGCGGACGAATACGAAGGCAAGCTGACGATCGGTAAACTGAATATCGATCAGAATGCTGGTACGCCGCCTAAATTTGGTATCCGCGGTATTCCGACACTGCTGCTGTTTAAAGACGGCGGTGTGGCAGCTACCAAGGTAGGTGCGCTATCGAAGAGCCAGCTTAAAGAGTTCCTGGACGCGAATCTGTAAGCAGCTTCTTGCCCGAACCGTGCGCAATTTCTCGGTTGTGCATGGTTTGACTTCCGACTATGCTAGACGGATGGCGTGTTTAGTGCTAACTTATTGCACGTAAATTGTATATTTGTTCATTCCTTGACCAGCCCCATTGGTCAACACTATCTCAACTAACATAGAACCCCGATTTTGACTGACAAGAAACCCACCACTATGAATCTTACAGAACTGAAAAACCAACCTATTTCGAAGTTGGTTGCGCTTGGCGAAAGCTTAGGGTTAGAAAACCTGGCGCGTTTGAGAAAACAAGACATCATCTTTTCTATTCTCAAGCAGCACGCAAAAAGTGGTGAGGACATTTTTGGCGATGGTGTTCTAGAGATCCTTCAAGATGGCTTCGGCTTCCTTCGCTCTGCAGACAGCTCTTACCTTGCCGGCCCTGACGACATCTACGTATCTCCTAGCCAAATCCGCCGATTCAACCTACGTACTGGTGATACCATTGCCGGGAAGATCCGTCCTCCGAAAGATGGCGAGCGTTATTTTGCCCTGCTGAAAGTCAACGAAGTTAACCACGACAAGCCTGACAATGCCCGTAACAAGATCCTGTTTGAAAACCTGACTCCGCTGCATGCCAATGATCGTATGCGTATGGAACGTGGTAACGGTTCGACGGAAGATATTACGGCCCGTGTTCTTGATCTGGCGTCACCAATCGGTAAAGGTCAGCGTGGTCTCATCGTGGCACCGCCTAAAGCGGGTAAAACCATGTTGTTGCAGAACATTGCCCAGAGCATTGCCTACAACCACCCTGAGTGTGAGCTGATGGTACTGCTAATCGACGAACGTCCGGAAGAAGTGACCGAGATGCAGCGTCTGGTTAAGGGTGAAGTGGTTGCCTCTACGTTCGATGAGCCGGCATCTCGCCACGTACAAGTGGCAGAAATGGTTATCGAGAAGGCGAAGCGTCTGGTTGAACACAAGAAAGACGTGGTTATCCTACTTGACTCGATTACCCGTCTGGCGCGTGCCTACAACACAGTGGTGCCTTCATCTGGTAAGGTACTGACAGGTGGTGTTGATGCAAACGCCCTGCATCGTCCTAAGCGCTTCTTCGGTGCAGCACGTAACGTTGAGGAAGGCGGCAGCCTGACTATCATCGCAACCGCGCTGGTTGATACCGGTTCTAAGATGGATGAAGTTATCTACGAAGAGTTCAAGGGTACAGGTAACATGGAATTGCACCTGTCACGTAAGATTGCCGAGAAGCGTGTCTTCCCTGCGATTGACTTCAACCGCTCTGGCACCCGTCGTGAAGAGCTACTGGCGAAAGCGGATGAGCTACAGAAGATGTGGATCCTGCGTAAGATTGTTCACCCGATGAGTGAAACAGACAGCATGGAATTCTTGATCGACAAACTGTCGATGACCAAGACCAACGACGAGTTCTTTGACGCGATGCGCCGTCAGAAGTAATAATTTAGCTGCCTAACTCACAGTTTTCTGAAACGCCACCTTGTGTGGCGTTTTTTATTGGGCAGAGATCCTGCATAATCCTATCAAACAGTATTCGATTACATTTCATTGTGGATGCTGATCACTGTATTGAGGTACTGTAGGCGCTGGCTTCGCAGCTGATTGTGCACCAGGAAGGTGAGCAGGCTGCAGCGCCTAGCAAGGAATGCGTTCTTCACCGTGAGGAGGTGACATGCGACAAGGATGGTGCATGCTGTTGTTACTTCTGGCGAGCGGCCTGAAACCTGCCGCCGCCGTTGAAGTTTCGAAGCAGGAAGTGAAACAGGTGGCTGCTTCGCCCCAGGTACAAACCCGGGTAGCGGCCCTGACAACCCTCTATGACCGGAGTGACTTTCGCGCTCTGGAGTTTAATCTTTCCCAACTGGCCCTGCTGCAGCAGGAGGCGGTGCGTGCCCAGCTGGTGCAGCATGCGCTCGATAGCGGCGAGCTGGATCAGGCAAAGGCCACCTGGCTCCAGGCGCAGGCTGAGCGAAAGCCTGCCTTTACCGTGGTTGAGCAGGGTGATGGCTACCTTGTTACCCAGTCAGCCTTTCATTATGGTGCCCAGGCTCGTAGCCTGGTGATGGAGTGGCAGCAGATCTTACTGGCGCAGGAGATGGTTCGTGATGCCGAGTCTGGCGACTTGGTATTGTCTAACTGGCTGACCGGGGATTTGCGCAGCCAGAAGAAACGCCGGGATCTCTTTCTGAAACACCTTCCGGAGCTTTCCGAGCAAGCGGTCGCGCAGTTGGTGAGTCAGTTTACCTCTGACAGCAAGCTGATGTGGCTGCCGGATAATGGGGTTATCGCCCGGTTGGCGGCGGTTTCCGGTGACGAGCAAATGTATCACCTGTTATGGCTTCGCCGAACGGACCGATATAGCCTGGCAGAGGTGAACCGGCTGGCCGATTTGGCTCCTGCACCGGCCGCGGTTAAGCAATTGATGGCCGCAACGATGAACCCTTCCCTGAAGCCTGTCGCCTACAAAGCCCTCGTGACTCTCAAACCTCTGCCGGTTGAGGCCAGGGAGTTTCTGCGAGAGAAGCTGGATGAAGTGGATGACGGCGAGATGGTGGCTTATGAGCTGGCTCAGCAAGGTTACGTGCAGTGGCTGGAAAAACTGGCTTCTGACAGCCGCAACCAAGTGGTCAAAAACAACTTCAAGGCAGCGATGGCGAAATTGCCCTGATACCCCAGTTCACTGATTTTCCAGTGTGTTCAAGTTAACAACTCGTTATAATGTTGCCACTTTAATTGCAGATCCCGGCTGGTAAGGTGACCAGATCGGGATTTGATGCCTTTTGGATAGTGGATAGCATTGAGCCTATGAAATTCAAAGATCTGCGAGACTATATTGCGTATCTGGAGCAAATCGGCCAGCTGAAGCGAATTAAGCAGCCTGTCGATCCGGATCAGGAAATCACAGAAATTTGTGACCGTACGCTACGTGCCGGCGGTCCGGCCTTGCTGTTTGAAAACCCGGTTGGCTATAGCATGCCGGTATTGGGCAACCTGTTCGGCACCCCCGGGCGGGTGGCGATGGGAATGGGCCGGCAGGATGTCAAAGAGCTGCGTGAAGTCGGCAAGTTGCTGGCCTACCTGAAAGAGCCTGAGCCGCCACGCGGATTTCGTGATGCCATCGATAAGCTTCCTGTGTTCAGGCAAGTGTTGAATATGCCGGCCAAACGGCTACGCAAAGCGCCTTGCCAGCAGGTGGTTTGGGAAGGCGATGCAGTGGATCTGGATAAAATTCCTGTGATGAGCTGCTGGCCGGGTGACGTTGCCCCGTTACTGACCTGGGGGCTGACGGTGACCCGGGGGCCGAACAAGAAACGCCAGAACCTGGGGATTTACCGCCAGCAAAAGCTGGGCAAGAACAAGATCATCATGCGCTGGCTGGCCCATCGTGGCGGGGCGCTGGATCTGCGTGACTGGATGGAAGCGCACCCCGGTAAGCCTTTCCCGGTATCCGTGGCCTTCGGGGCTGATCCGGCTACCATTCTGGGCGCGGTGACCCCGGTACCTGATACCTTGTCTGAGTACGCCTTTGCCGGCTTGCTGCGGGGCAGCAAAACAGAAGTGGTGAAAAGCATCAGCAATGATCTGGAAGTGCCGGCCAGTGCCGAGATTGTGCTGGAAGGCTACATCGATCCTGATGAATTTGCCGATGAGGGGCCGTATGGCGATCACACCGGTTACTACAACGAGGTCGAGCGTCACCACGTGTTCACGATCACGCACGTTACAATGCGTAATGACCCTATTTACCACAGTACCTATACCGGTCGTCCGCCCGACGAGCCCGCGGTACTGGGGGTGGCACTGAACGAAGTGTTTGTGCCTATCTTGCAAAAGCAGTTCCCGGAAATTGTTGATTTCTACCTGCCACCGGAAGGGTGTTCATACCGGATGGCGGTCGTTACCATGAAGAAGCAGTACCCGGGGCATGCCAAACGGGTGATGATGGGTGTGTGGTCGTTCCTGCGCCAGTTCATGTATACCAAGTTTGTGATTGTCTGCGACGAGGATGTCAACGCCCGGGATTGGAGCAGTGTGATTCAGGCGATGACGACCCGTATGGAGCCGGCGCGTGATACGGTGATGATCGAGCATACTCCGATCGACTCGCTGGACTTTGCCTCGCCGGTAGTCGGTCTCGGCTCGAAAATGGGACTGGATGCCACCATCAAATGGGAGGCCGAAGCGGCTAACTCGTCTGCAGAACAGCGTCCGTTTGATGGCAGTTTCGATATCGAAGCGGGTATCACCGCTTTAATGCAGGAGTATCCTGAGATCGTCGATGTCTATCTGCCGCCGGAAGCCGATGTCAGCAAAATGGCTATCGTGAGTCTTCGCAAAGAGACGGCCGGTCAGGCCCTGCGAGTTATGGATGGTGTCTGGGCATTGTTGGAAAAGTTTACCGATCCCCGCTTCGTGATAGCCTGCGATGATGATGTCAATGTTCGTGATTGGAATGATGTCATCTGGGCGGTCACGACCCGGATGGATCCAAGCCGTGATACTTTGCTTATCGACAGCGTGCCTTCAGGCTCGAGAATGGGGATGGATGCCACCAATAAGCTGCCGGACGAGACGGATCGCGAGTGGGGGACCTCTATCAGCAAAGACCCGGAAATCGTTGCCAGAGTCGATGCTATCTGGGATGAGCTGGGTATTCTGAAATAACCCAAGAAAATGAGTGGCTAGCGGGAGTTAGCCGCTTTGAGAGTAATAATATGCACCAAGTACGCCTGTTGCCTCATGATATTACGTTTACTGCCGATGAGCGGGAAACTGTCTTGCAGGCTGCGCTCAACGCAGGTGTCGCTTTTCCTAACCGGTGTCAGGTCGGGGCATGTGCCATGTGTCTGTGTCGCAAGCTATCTGGCGAGATAAGTTACCAGCTTGAGCCTATGCTTACTGAGAAAGAGCAAGCCGAAGGTTGGATCTTTACCTGTCAGGCCACAGCCAAAAGTGACTTGGTATTAGAGTTAGACTAGAGGAAAACAATGTCTATTAAATGTGAAGTAAAGTCAGTTGAATCGCTCGCGTGCAATACCTACCGTATTCTGCTTCAGCCAGAGCAAAAACTTGAATTCAAAGCGGGTCAGTACCTGTTGGCCGTGATGGGCGAGAAAGACAAGCGTCCGTTTTCTATTGCCAGCAGCCCGTGCCGTGAGGGCGAACTGGAACTGCATATTGGCGCTGCCGAGCATAACCCGTATGCGATTGAAGTGGTTGATGCGATGAAGGCTGCGCTTGAAAATGGCCAATCCTTCGAGATTGAAGCCCCGCATGGCGAGGCCTGGGTACGCGAAGACAGCGACAAGCCGTTGTTGATGATTGCCGGTGGTACCGGATTCTCTTACGTGCGCAGTATTCTGGATAACTGCCTGAGCCGCGGTGTGAGTCAGCCAATTTTCGTCTACTGGGGCGGCCGTGATGCCTGTCAGCTGTATGCACATGATGAGCTTGAGGCGCTGGCTAAGGAACACAGCAACCTGACGTATGTGCCTGTGGTCGAAACTGCCCCGGAGAACTGGCAGGGCAAGGTAGGCAATGTGCTGGAAGCGGTCGACAATGACTTTATCAGCCTGTCGGCTTACGACATCTACCTGTGTGGTCGCTTTGAGATGGCCGGAGCTGCGCGAGAGCAGTTTACGGCAGAGAAAGGCGCCGAGCGCGATCGTATGTTTGCCGACGCGTTTGCCTTTATCTAACGCCAGGGCAAAATCCCGTCACAAGAAAGGCGAGACAGGTGTCTCGCCTTTTTAGTGGGTGTTACTTAAATCGAGGCGCTGAATACGGGCGCTAGATCCTCGCCAGTTCAACCTTACGTTTTACCCAGGTCTCGTTGACCCACAATGAGGCCATGATAATGAGCCCGCCGATGATCAGGCGCGGGTAGTCGACATCGCGGTTCCAGATGACGATATTGACGATAAGCCCGGCCGGAACTAGCGCATTGTTCATAATCGCCAGGGCACCGGCATTGACCAGGGTGGCGCCCTTGTTCCAGATGAAATAGCCCAGACCGGACGCGATGATACCCAGGTAGACAAGAATGCCCCACTGGGTGTTGGTGGTCGGCAGCTTGTCGAGGTTGCCAAACAACAGGAACATCGGTAGGGCAACGCAAATTGCCCCGAGGTAGAACTGCCCGAATACGGTATGTTGCGGCAGTTCGGCCTTTTCCTGCTCCATGGTGCGCTTGTAGCCGACCTGACCGATGGCAAAACACAGATTGGCGCCCTGTACGATGAAAAAGCCGATAATGAAGTTCTCATTAATCCCTTCAAACTTGATGACTGCTGCGCCCAAAACGGCAATAGCGGCGGTGATCAGGTACCAGGCTGAGAATTGTCGGTGCAGCAGATCGTAGATCAGGGTGACATAAATAGGGGTAAAGATGGTAAACAGCAGGACTTCTGGCACGCTGAGGTACAGGAAGGACTGGTAGTAGAAGCAGTACATCAATCCGAGCTGGAAGGCTCCGACAACCATCAGCTTGACGGCCAGTTTAGGGTGGAGGTGCTTCTTGCGCAGAAAAGGTAAAAAGACCAGTGCCGCAAAGGCCACTCGGGTCAACACGGAAAACCAGGCATCAACCTGGCCAGCTAGGTAAACGCCGATCAGGCTAAAGGAAAATGCCCACAGCAGGGTGATAGCAGATAGATATCCCATATGAATAAGTAACGAAGTTTCATTGAATAATGCCGGTAGTGTAACTGATTGCCGCGGAATGAAATATCGCCAATTTGTGTGGGATTAGGTCCGGAGTGCCCACACGTCGTGAGCACTCGGGTAAAAGAGAGGGAACGATGGCGATTATTTTAGCGGTACCATCAGCAAATCGACCGGGGTGTGGTTGATCAGCTGCTTGGCAGAAGACAGTATCTTGCTCCAGAAATCCTGATGGTGGCCGCACACCACCAACTCTACGTCGATATCATTGATGGCGTGGCAAATTTCGTCGCTCAGATCGCCGCTGCCGACCAGAGTATGGGAGACCGGATAATTGGCCTTGGTTGCCAGGGACTGCAGTTGTTTCTGGGCGTCGTCGGCCATGCGGTGCTGGGCCTCGGACAGGTTGATATCAATCAGCCCGGTATAGAGCTCGGCATAGTTCACATCAATGTGGATAAGGGATAGTTTGGCATCAAGTGACTTGGCTAACTGGGCAGCCTTGCTTATCAGTGTGTAGCTGTCATCTGAGAGGTCGATTGCGACCAGAATATGTTTGTACGCCATACAGTGAACTCCTTATCATATGTTTTTTTCCATGCTAGCACTGAGTATAACGGAAAAATATCGGCCAGATCCCATCCTGATAGGCCTGGAAGCAAGGTGAGCGCGATAAATGGATTCCTTTGAGTTGCATTCTCAATTATGCATTGTGACAATGGGTTATCGGCGATTTCAAACCGATCGATGAGATTGGTATACACTAGAATAGATAGGAGTAGTGCGATGTTAGCTCACGCTATGGTTGAAAAACTTAATGAGCAAATCAACTTGGAGTTCTTTTCCTCTAACCTCTACCTGCAGATGAGTGCCTGGTGTGAGGATAAGGGCTTTGAAGGTGCGGCTGAGTTTCTGCGCGCCCATGCTGTCGAAGAAATGGAACATATGCAGCGTCTATTCACTTACGTGAGTGAAACGGGTGCCATGCCAATCCTGGGTGCGATTGAAGCGCCTAAGCACGAGTTCTCATCGCTGGGAGATGTATTCCGCGAAACCTATGAGCACGAGCAGCTAATCACTGACAAAATTAACAAACTCGCTCATGTCGCGTTTACGACCCAGGACTACTCTACCTTTAACTTCTTGCAGTGGTATGTTGCAGAACAACACGAAGAAGAGAAACTGTTTAAAGGTATTCTGGATAAGATTGAGCTGGTGGGTGAAGACGGTAAGGCATTGTTCTTCATCGATAAAGATCTTGCCGCGATGGCAAAAGCTGAGTCTACATCGGTAATGGATACTCAGGCTGGCTAACAATGGCCGAGGGCGTGCCTGACACGCCCTTTAATCGCCCGGCCGGCATCTGAGTAAAGTTGTTCGGGGGTTGTTATGATTATCAGTGGTGATGCACTTTTATTCGCTCTCTTTTTGGTCGCAGTCGTCAATGTATCTCGCTATATCAGTACGCTACGTACTTTGCTGGCAGTGATGCGCGAGTGTGATCCTCTTCTCTACCAACAGGTAGACGGCCGGGGTTTTTTCTCATCCCAAGGCAATGTCACCAAGCAAATTCGCCTGTTTCACTATATACGCAGCCAGCAATATCAGAATCATCATGATCCGG
Organism: Photobacterium sp. OFAV2-7; assembly: GCF_022347985.1. GTDB lineage: Bacteria > Pseudomonadota > Gammaproteobacteria > Enterobacterales > Vibrionaceae > Photobacterium. The sequence continues at coordinate 41,199 of NZ_JAKRFQ010000003.1, read as the reverse complement.
TATTTATGGAAAAATGCGTCAAAGTCCGCAAGCTGTTTATTCTGGCAAGTACCTATCTGATGGTATTTTTTATTGCCATTTTCGTGGTGGCCTACCTGGGGATCTAGCCGCCGCGTAAGCCCATGACACCACTCTGCAGTCCTGATGACGCGGAGGGGGGGAGCTGTACGACATATATTCAATTTGGTATTCAGTACCGGGGTAGGTAGAATAGCCCCCGGTTTTGAGGGATGCAGGCTGCTTGGCTCCGGCATCCCTTTTTCATTGCTCTGCAGAAACAGCAAAGCGGAATAACAGGTGAGTAAAGAGCGGTACTGAAATGGCAGACAAGTTTGATGTGGTGGTGATAGGGGCTGGCGCTGCAGGACTGATGTGCGCAGCGGAGGCCGGAAAGCGCGGTCGCTCGGTGCTGGTGGTAGATCATGGCAAGAAGCCGGGACGGAAGATCCTGATCTCCGGCGGTGGCCGCTGTAACTTTACCAACTACGATGTTGCTGCCAACAACTATGTTTGCCGTAACCCCCACTTTGTGAAGTCGGCGTTGTCGCAATATACCCAGTGGGACTTTATCGCTATGGTGGCCAAACACGAGATTGCCTATGAAGAGCGCGATCACGGCCAGTTATTCTGCGAAGACTCCGCCAAGGATATCGTCAACATGCTTCTGGCAGAGTGTGACCAACCGACAATTGAACAGCGTTACCGTTGCGATGTCCATGATATTGCCAGGACAGATACGGGCTTCAGCCTTAAGCTAAATACGACATTGGTAGAGTGCGAGTCGCTGGTGATTGCCACCGGCGGCTTGTCGATGCCCAAATTAGGTGCGACGCCGTTCGGCTACCAGGTGGCCGAACAGTTTGGTCTTAAGATGGTGCCGACAACCGCCGGGTTGGTGCCGTTCACTCTGCATAAGGAAGAAAAGGAAGCCTACGCAGAGCTGTCGGGAATTGCGCTCCCGGCGGTGGTCGAGGCCGAAGACGGAACCACCTTCAAAGAAAACCTGCTGTTTACTCACCGCGGCTTGTCTGGTCCGGTGATCCTGCAAATTTCCTCATACTGGACACCGGGACAAAAGGTGACGGTCGACTTACTGCCGGATCTGGACCTGGCTGATACCCTGGCTGCGATGCGCGAGAAGCACCCGAACCAGAGCCTGAAGAATTCACTGTCCCGCCTGATGCCAAAGCGCCTGATTGAGGTGCTGATTGAACGCGGGGATATTCAGGACAAGCCGCTCAAGCAGTTCAACCCGAAAGAAATTGCTACGATGGCCGCCTATTTCCACCAGTGGCAAATCGCACCGAACGGCACCGAAGGCTACCGTACTGCCGAAGTGACGCTCGGCGGGGTCGATACCGATGAGCTGTCGTCAAAGACCATGGAGGCCAAGCAGGTACCCGGGCTGTATTTTGTCGGCGAGGTGATGGACGTCAGCGGCTGGCTCGGCGGTTATAACTTCCAATGGGCATGGAGCTCGGGCTTTGTTGCCGGCCAGTATGCCTGATTAAGGGATATTGCTTTTCTTATCAACGGCGCACTTGCGCCGTTTTTTATGTTGGTATTTTTCGTTACCGGTAATTGTTCATTGCGCTGTCGGTGCCAGTCCTCGCCATAAAATCTGAAATGCGCCTTCCTGGTAGTCGGGTTGGCTGGCGAAGTCCGGGCGTTCGGCAAACAGGTTGGCGGTTGCCAGAAAGTGGCTGTGGCAGAAATTGAGTACCAGCTCCAGCGGCAGTGGTGCCAGTTGTTGTAGGGCTTGTGCTTGCTTAACCTGTTCAATCAAAAAGCCCATGGATACGGCCATGAGTTCCTGATGCAGGCTGATCTCAAACGCCGGGTCATGGGCGACTTGCTGCATGAATTGCAGTTTGTCGGGGTTGTCCTGTGCCCATTGCTGGGCTTGTTGCCAGAAATGCCGGGCCTGCGCCTGAATATCATCATGGTGGTGCTGGGGCTGCATGGCCTGGCCGAGCTCAGTTTTGATGTTGCTATAGAGGGTAATGATTAGGGCCTGCTTACTGGCAAAGTGGTGAAACAAGGTACCGGTAGCCACATTGGCCTGCTTGGCAATACTGGCGGTCGAGGTTGCCTGGATGCCGTTGCGGACAAATAGACTCAGGGCGGCGTCGAGAATGTTCTGCTGTTTGGTTTTGGTCATACTGGGTTTGGCTTCTAAATTCAGCGTTTAGCTAATTATTGTCTGTCACTGTATCAAGGATAGACCCGACCACCCACCTGAGGTGGCCGGAAGGAAGAGGGTTAGCGCAGGAAGAAGGCCAGCATCAGCTTTTGAATCCAGCCGCCGTAGGGAGGAGTGGCGAGCTTGGTGGTGGTGAACTTGCCGCGGCTAAGTACTGTCTTGGCCTTGGAGAAGGTCAGGAACCCTTCCTTGCCGTGATAATGCCCCATGCCTGACGGGCCGATACCGCCGAAGGGCGCATCATCCGCGCCGACATGCAGCACTGAGTCATTGATACACATACCGCCGGAGTGGGTGGTGGTTTTGACCTCGTTTTGCAGCTCGGCATCGAAACTCATCAGATACAGTGCCAGCGGGCGAGGGCGCTGGCGAATGTAGTCCAGTGCCTGGCTGACTTTCTGGTACGGGATCACCGGTAGCAGGGGACCAAAGATTTCTTCCTGCATTAAGGTCATGTCGTCTGTGGTGTTGAGCAGCAAATGGGTGATCATCCGGTGCTGCTGATCATCTCGGACCTGGTTATGGCAGGGGATCACCTTAGCTCCCTGCGCCTTGGCCTCGTCCAGCCATTGGCTGAGGCGCTCATACTGCCGGGTGTTTACCACCGAGGTGAAGTCCTGGCTGGCCACGCCCTGCGGGTACATTTTGCCAAACTGTTTTAGGTACTCGGCAACAAAGTTATCCACTTTTTCCTCAGGGACCAGCACATAGTCAGGGGCAACGCAGATCTGTCCGGCGTTGAGGCTTTTGCCGTAAATCATTCGCTCGACAGCCAGTTCCAGCGGCATATCCGGGGCGATCAGGGCCGGTGTCTTACCGCCCAGCTCCAGGGTTACCGGAGTCAGATTATCGGCTGCAGCGTGCATGACATGGCGTCCGACTGTGGTGGAGCCGGTAAAGAGCAGGTGATCAAACGGTAGAGCGGTAAAGGCGGCAGCGGTATCGGCCTCGCCTTCGAAGACGGCGACTTCATCGTGGCTGAAGGTTTCTGACAGCAGGTCTCGCAAGACCTTGTTGGTGTTCGGGGTGAACTCACTCAATTTGAGCATAGCTCGGTTGCCGGCCGCCAACGCGGTGATCAGCGGACCGAGGCTCAGCATGACCGGAAAGTTCCACGGCACCACTATTCCGACGACACCCAGGGGCTGATAAATGACCTCGACCTTGGCCGGGGCCAGCATCAGGCCGCTATGACGGCGGGAGGGCTTCATCCATTTCTTCAGGTGCTTGATTGTGTAGTTGATATTGGTCACGCACGGCAGGATATCGGCCATCAGGCTGTCGTGAGTACTGCGCTGGCCGTAGTCCTGGCTGAGCGCCTCGCACAGCGGTGTTTTTGCGTTAAGCAGGGCACTTTTCAGTGCGTTAAGTTTATCGAGGCGCTGCTGGAGAGACGGCATGGGATCGGCCAGGAATTTGTCTCGCTGAGACTGTAAGGTTTTTTCCATTACGGCACTATCAATATGGTGCGTGTTGATCTCTTCGATTGCTGTCATTGCCCCTCTCCCTTTGCTTTGGCTGGTCGAAATCTCGATTCTTACTAAAACCGACTAGTCAGTCGGTTTTAGTATAGTCGAAGAATCTGAACCGCGCATAACTGGGCATAATTGTCGTTTGCCGGTGTTTGGGAGACTGGCAATTTGATTAGGATTGTTTGGTATGGCCGCTTTTATCGGCATGAAAAGTGTCGATAAAAGCTTGAAAATAGTCGTTTAACTGTACGGCCTGTTCCGCTTCGCCAAGCATTTCTAGCAAGGCGATGCCGGCTTCGCAGGTACAGAGGTTACCTGCCTGCTGGTTACGGCGGAGCTGGTAGGCGGAAGCCGATGACGGGTTGAGGCTCAGGCGCGGTAGCTGAGCCAGCCACGGGCTTTTCCTTACCATCTTTCTTGCTTCCTGCCAGGTGGCATCAAGCAGGATGAACAGGGGCTGTTTGTCTGGTTCGGATTGGTAGACTGTAGCCGGGTGTTTTTCGTCACAGGGAAATAGCAACCACGGCTGGTTGCCTGATGCACGGATCTCATCAAGCAGTGCGGCGGGCGGGTTAACCCTGTCCCAGGTGTAGCGCTGACTGTCAGGCAGAGTACGGAGCATAAGCTCGCCGGTATTGGTATCCTTGCCAAGCTCCTTGGGGTGGGTCAGCAGTATAAAGCGGGCCTTGCTGCTTAGTCGGGGTTCTGTATGGCAGATACAGTTATGCTGAAAGCCGCAGCGGGAACAGGACATAGAGAGTACTCGTGGTTGTTTTGGCTGGCGGGAGTGTGACATATCTCCGCCAGCCAAAACAACTATTCGTGCATCCTTTATACCTGAACCAGCTATTGCCTCTCCAGGCTTAACCCGTCACCGCCCAGGCTATAGGTCTGGCCGTTGACGGTCTCTTCCTTGACCGTGATCCGGTTGTCGTCAAGGGTAAAGACACGCTCGCTGATCAGGCGGCGTCCCTGGTGCTGGGTCATGACCACTTGTACGGTATTGTCACTGGCTTGTTGCCAGAATCCGCTTTCATTGAGGCTAGGCTCACCAGACGGGTAGTCATAGCGGGTGGTCGCCGAGTGATCAGGGTTGAGGGTGACGGTGGTGGTCAGAATCGGCGTCTTGTCGATGTATGATGTTCCCTGATAGCGACCGGACCAGTGCTGGGTTATATCGGTTGCCCCTAGTGTAGCGCAGCCTTTGTAGTTGCTGCCTTGCCAGTTTAGCGTGGCCTGCCAGCCAAACAACGAGTCGCTCATAGTGTCGTTGCACTGGCCCTTCGTTATGGTCAGCGAGAAGCCCTTGCCCTGATAATGCTGCCTGCCGGCAACAATTTCCTTACTGGTAATAACTTGTTGCTGGCGCTGCTGGCCGGGGCGGATCAGGTTGGCCTTGTCGCCGTCTAGTTCGACCACCCAGCCCGGCTCGTTACCGAAGGCCCGAGTTGCATGCGGGGGACGCTGGCAGCCGCTGCGCATTTCGGCCGAGAGCAGATTTACTTGCTTGACCTGAAAGCGGCCGTCATAGGCGGCGGCAAAGCCTTCTTCGGGAGCAGGCTCCAGATAGCCGATAAATTCCCCGTACATAGGCTCGTAGCCAGGGCGGGTGATTTGGGCTATCGCCTGGCGATCGGCTATTGGTGTATTGAGCCAGTATTGCTGGCTGCTATCACAAGGCTGGATGCTGTTAGACTCATGGCCCAGTACCACATTGCCCCTGAGCATAAAGGCCTGCACCTTTCCTTGCTCGGTGCCGGCTGCCGTAGGACTGGTGTCAGGTGTTATTTCTACCGGCCCGGAGGTTGATGAGGGCGATGAGGTGGTGCAGCCAGCGAGTGCTGCCAATAGTGCTGTCGCAGGTAAAGCCTGTCTCAAGTGTGTCATTCGATTCCCTCGGTATGTTAGGCTGAGCAGTCGTAAAGTCATTATATCGCCGCAGGGACACCCGACTTATCCGTATTGGATTTGGGTGCCAGCGCAGCACTATAACTATAACGAGAACGATTATGGCCAATTGGTTATTCAAAACAGAGCCGGATACATTTTCGATAGACACCCTGAAGCAGCAAAAAGTTTCCTGCTGGGAAGGTGTTCGTAACTATCAGGCCCGTAATATGATGCGGGACGAGATTAAAATCGGCGATCAGGTGTTTATCTACCATTCATCGTGCAAGGATGTCGGGGTCGTCGGTATTGCGACCGTGGTCAGGGAGGCCTACCCGGATCATTTCCAGTTTGATCCGGAGGGGCCGTATTACGATCCCAAGTCTGATCCTGATAACCCGCGCTGGGTTATGGTTGATATAGAATACCAGCGCCACCTGCGCCTGGTGTCGCTCAAGCGGATGAAGGCCAATCCGTTACTGGCTGAGATGCCGCTGGTCAAACGCGGTAACCGCCTGAGTATTATGCCGGTGACTGACGCGCAGTGGCAGGAAATTCTGCAGATGACGGGGCAGTTTTAGAGCGGGTGGTAAGAGTAAGGGTGTCATAACAACAGGCTGACTGTTATAGGCAGCCTGTTGGATTGCTGCCTGGGTTACAGCAGGTTGTTGGCCAGGTAGTGGGCGACAGCCTCTTCGCTGCAAGGGCCGATAATTTCATGGTCCGGCAGGGCCTGCTTGACCCTGTCATGCGCCGTTTCCATGATTACCCCTTTGCCGGCCATGCTGAGCATTTCGACATCGTTCATCCCGTCACCAAAGGCGAGGCAGTCTTTTAGCTCGTAGCCTTTCTCTTTCGCCACCGCTTCAAGAGCATGCCCTTTCGATACATTGGCATCCATCACTTCCAGGCACCATGGCGTCGAAAAGACGACGTTGGTCTGCTGGCCGAAAGCGGCGTTGAAGCGCTCCTCCCACTTCACCATTTTGTCGTGATCCTGGTCGTCGCGGATAAAGAAGACCTTGGCGACGCCTTCTAGCGGCGGGTTGTCGACGTCAAATAGCTGGTACTGGAATGTCTCGTGAAAATCTTTCAGGTATTCGCAGTCGGTATTTAGAAGCCAGTCATCGTTGCGGTAGATATGGATGTTCAGCTCGGGATCCTGCTTCGCCATGGCAACAATATCGCGGACTACACTCGGCTCCAGATCCTGTTTGTAAATGACTTCACCTTGGCAGTTATGCACCCGGGCACCATTGGAGGTGATCATATATGCCGGGATCCCCAGCTGTTCGCGCATATCGGCGACATCGATGTGATGGCGGCCTGTGGCAAAGATGAAGGCTTTATCCTGATGGTGAAGCTGGTTTAGGACATCTTTGGTAAAAGGGGCAATTTTGTGCTCGGGGGTGAGTAAGGTACCGTCTAGATCTGAAGCAACTATCTTATACATGGAAACTCTCGGAACAATGAATAGGACTCTCACCACCCCTGGGGATAGGGAGTAATAAGATTCATATTAAACCAGATCGCCTGCGAAAAAAGGGGTTAATTTATCCTACAATTTCTTCCGCCTTCCAAAAATGATTGATAATTGCCGCAAGAACGGGGTGACGGTATTTGTCTACCTCGAACAGGAGTTCGTGGCGAGCCCCTTCGATGACTGTTAGCTGGCAGGAGCGGTTGGCTTGCTGCATCGCCTGGCAAAACAGGTTGTGCGCCTGGTTATCGACAATATTATCGTCGCTTCCCTGCAACAGCAGGATAGGGGCGGTGATGTTTGGGGCCTGCTCGATGCACTGCTTGGCAGCTGCGATCCCCTGCCAGACCCAGCGGGCACTCGGTCCGCCGATTTTGAGCTCGGGTTTTTGCTCATACAGATCGCGAAACCACTGATAGCGGATCTGGCTTTGGCAAAGCGGGTTGTCGGCAAATGGTTTGGGATAATACGGCACCTGGCCGGGAGCGTAGTCAGGCTGGCGCTGAAGTTGCTCGACAACACGGGCCAGCGGTGAGGCGATGGGCTTCATCCAATTGTTGATATTGATCCCGTGCATCGGGGCACTGAGTACCGCGCTGTCTATCAGAGAGGGGTATTTGGCCATGAACAGGCTGCCGATGGTGCCGCCCATTGAGTGGGCCAGCATAAAGTGTTGCTGGTAGCCTTTGGGGGCGATAACGGTATCAAAGAAGGTTTTGAGATCGCTGACGTAGTGGTCAAATTCCTCGATATGCCCAAGCTCGGTGTCTTCGGCCAAGCGGTCTGAGACGCCCTGGCCGCGATGATCCAGGGCAAAAACATCATAGCCTTGTTGCACCAGATCATAAAAAAGCTCCTGGTATTTCCAGTAGCTTTCTATCCGGCCGTTGACCACGATAATGGCTTTGTCATGGTTAAACCCAGTGAGGCTGACCCAGCCGACATTAAGTTGATCAATGCCCTCAAACATGCCCTCTAGCCGGTGCTGCCAGAGCTCGGCAACGGGACCTGCCATGGTATCGCTAAACTGAGATTCCTGTGAAAAATTAAAGTAGTGCGGTGGTTGAACAGTCATGGCTTTTCTCAGCGTAATGAAAATAAAAATAAGGCGTTGCGTGCGGTCAGGCGCTAAGGCTTATGGCAAATCTAAGTTCAGTATAACGTAAAGTGGTCGCTTTCTATAAGCGAGTGCGAGTTGCTTTAGTGATTGAACTACTGTTAACTTGTAGCCGTTTTATGCATTAGAGAAGAATAATGCCTGATTAGCTGGGCAATTATTTTGCATAATAGGCGTTTCACAGGGTAGGGAGAGCAAGAGTGAGTATCGAAGTTTGGTTGGCTTATCTGGCGACAGCGATTGTATTTAGTTTGGCGCCGGGCTCAGGTACGGTCAACTCGATCAGCAACGGGATGGTTTACGGCTGGCGCAAGTCACTGGCTTCTATCTTGGGGCTGCAGGCCGGTTTGGCGTTTCATCTTTTGCTGGTCGGTGTGGGGCTGGGTGCTATTGTAGCCAAGTCTGCGACGGCATTTACCCTTATTAAATGGGTAGGTGTGGTTTACCTGATCTGGCTCGGCATTCAGAAATGGCGTGAGAGGGCGTCGCTGAACGTCGAGGCGAATGTTGTCCAGGTCTCGGCCTGGCAGTTGTTTCGTCAGGCTGTGATGGTGAATTTGACCAATCCCAAAACGATCGTATTTCTGGTGGCCTTGTTTCCTCAATTCCTGAATCCGGCTGAGCCGCAATTGCTGCAATTGACGGTGCTGGGGATCACGACGTTGGTCATTGATACCGTTGTGATGTTGTTTTACGTCACCTTGGCGTCAAAGCTCACTACGTATATTCGCTCGGCCAAAGTGATGGGCGGATTAAATCGTCTGTTTGGTTCGATGTTTATTGGCTGTGGTGCCCTGCTCGCAACGGCCAAAGCTTGACTGTTCAGCCCTTGTCGCAGGGGCTGTTATAATTAGATTAGATATTTTAATTATATTTCAAACTATTAAGGAACCACGCAGGCATCATGTATTCCTATGTCGCACGCCAGCCAATTTTTAATCGTCAGCAACGGACCGTCGGGTACGAGCTGCTGTTTCGCGACGGGGAGAGTAATGCTTTTCCGGTTATCGAGGCGAACAAGGCGACGTGTCGGCTGCTGGTGGAAAATTACATGGCGGTTGGCGATAACCCGGCGACAGCCGGTCAGCGCACCTTTATCAACTTTCCCTATGAGAGCCTGATCCGCCTGCTCCCTATGCTTCTGCCGAAGCGGAAAGTGATTATTGAGGTACTCGAGAGCTGTGCGCCGGATGAAGAGCTGTTTGTGGCGATCAAATATCTCTATCGCCAGGGCTATGTCATCGCCCTGGATGACTTCGAGATGGCACCGCAATGGCAGCGATTCTTGCCCTATGTGCACATTATCAAACTGGACTTAATGAAAATCGGCATCGAGCAGGCGTGCGAGTTCGTCAACCAGCACCGTGACCGCAAGCTTAAGTTTCTGGCCGAAAAAGTAGAAACCCATCAAGATTATGCCGCCGCCTATGAGGCCGGTTTTCAGTTTTTCCAGGGTTATTACTTCAGCAAGCCGGAGATGCTCAAAAATCGTCAGGTCGAACCGGAAAAGCTGACCACTGTGCGCCTGCTGCAGGAGATCTGCCGTGAGCCGGTGGACTTTGGCCGGGTCGAGAGGATCATCATCAGTGATGTTTCGCTGTCCTACCTGCTGCTGCGCTACGTGAACGCGGCCACTCATCGCACCATTGAACCTATCAGCTCGTTTAAGCAGGCGTTGGTTTATCTTGGTGAGGATAAAATCAAAATCTTCGTCAGTGCCGTGGCAACGGCGCATGCGGCGATCGATAAGCCTAAAGAGCTGTATTCGCTGTCACTGCAGCGAGCCAGAATGTGCGAGATGCTGGCGGCGAGTAGCCGACTGGCTGTTGAAAAGGACAAGGCGTTTCTGACCGGTCTGTTTTCACTGCTCGATGCCTTGCTGGATAACTCGCTGGAGCAGCTGCTGACCCTGTTGCCGCTTGAGCCGGATGTGCGGGAGGCCTTGCTAAATCATCAGGGAGCGCTAGGTCGGATACTGGCCTTGCTTGATGCCTACGAGCAGGCTGACTGGGAGAAGATCAGTGTTCATTGCCAGGCGCTGGGGATAGGTGAGGAGCTGGTGGCGAAAAGCTATCAGCATGCCCTGCAGTGGTCTTCCCTGTACCTTGATACATCTCCCAACCCGGACTCAACTGCTTGATTGTGGCTGTTTGATGAATCTTTTTTGAAAAGGCGGGAGCATTGCTTATGTGTTCCCGCCTTTTTGTTTACACTGGTTGTTTTTGGACTAGACCAACCTTACCAACCCCGCAGGAGATAAATCGACAGTGTCTGTGTTTGCCTTTGTGCTGGTCGTGCTTTCTGCCGTGATTCATGCCAGCTGGAATCTGCTGGGAAAATCCCGAACGCCGACACCGGCCTTCTTCTGTGTTGCCAGCCTTGGTGCCGGCATGCTTTTGGTACCGGTGATATGGGTGGTCCTGACCTCGGCCTCACCGCTTTCTTTTTCGTATTGGCTACTGCTGACGGTCAGCGGCTTTTGTCAGATGGTGTACATGGCCAGCCTGGCGCGCGCTTATCAGCAGGCGGATGTCGGCGTGGTATACCCGATAGCGCGGGCGCTGCCGGTATTGATGGTGGCGGCGGCCAGCACCTTGCTCGGGCAGTCGATGCCTATATTGGCCTGGGCCGGGATGGTACTGGTGACCCTCGGTTGCCTGATGGTGCCGGTAGTCAGTTTTCGTCGCTGGCACTGGCGGGCCTATTGGCACGGCGGGTGTCTGTGGGCTCTGCTGGCGGCGATTGGCACGGCAGGCTATTCGGTCCTGGATAACCATGCACTGGCAGCGATGACGGCGCATTATCAGCACGCAGTGTCGCCAATGTGGATAGCGTTTGGTTATCTGGGAATGCAGTTTATTGTAACGGGCCTGTGGTTGTTGCTGTGGTGTTGCAACAGGGCAGGGCGTCGGCAGTTGAAACAAGGCTGGCAGGACAGAAAGATTGCCTTGCTGACCGGGCTCATGATGGGCGGAACCTACGGGCTGGTATTGCTGGCGATGACGCTGACAGAGAATGTCAGCTACGTTGTTGCCCTGCGTCAGCTCAGCATCCCGGTTGGCGTCGGGCTGGGGATCTGGCTATTGCGCGAGCCGGCACACCGGCCGCGGTTGGTCGGTGCCGGATTGGTGTGCCTGGGGCTGGTCGCGGTGTCGCTGCGTTAGTTAGTCTTTGCTAACTTGGGAGGCTAGCGCTTTTCTACGGCATATTGGCTCAGCACCTTGACGGCAGCCGTCAGTGCTGGGTTGAGGGTTTTGTTTGACGGATAGCATAACCCAAGTCGGCGGAACATTCGCGGCCCGTCCAGCGGGACGGTGACCAGCTGGTTGGCCGTTTCCAGCACTCCGGTCGGCAGAAAAGAGATCCCTAGTCCGGCCTGTACCAGATGCATCACCTGGGTTTTGTGCTCGGCCTTGGCAACCAGATTTACGGCAAGGCCGTCACAGGCCAGCAGGCCGATGGTCTGCTGGTGGGCTTCGCAAGGCGGACATTCGATGAAATCATGCTGGTGGAGCTGCTCCGGCGGTACCTTTTCCATACTCGCCAGCGGATGGTCGGGCGGCATGCACAGTACATAGTCTTCATCCCACAGCGGCAGGAAGATCTCGTCTTCGGCCTTGAACATATCCAGCGTCAGGCGTGCATCGGCAGGGGCATCGTGATCAACCAGCTCCAGCAATAAGTTAGGGATCTGCTGTTTAAGCTGGGCCAGTACCCGGGCCAGCTGAGACTGGCTCAGATCGGGAAAGTTGGCTAGCTTGAGCGGCAGGCACTCGGTTCGCTGCTGAAACAGCTGCGGCAGGCGGTTTATATCGCCCAGCAGCCTGATCGCCAGCGGGTAGAGGTAGTGGGCTTCGTCAGTCAGATCGACCCCTTTCTTATGGCGAACAAATAGCGGGGTGTTGAGCTCGGCTTCCAGTTGTTTGATGGCATTGGAGATAGAAGGCTGCGAGACAAAGCAGCGTTCGGCTGCAAGCGTGATGTTCTTCTCTTCGTAGACGGCAACAAAAAAGCGCAGCAGGCGTAAGTCCATAAGGGAAAACTCGTTGGGGATCAGACGGTCATGATACCAAACAGAATAGCGGCTGGCCGGATAAAAACAAAAGCCGGGAATAATCCCGGCTTGTTGGTTGAGTGTCGTGTTTAGCCGCCAATACTGTAGTAGGTGGCAGCTCCCGGACCTACCGGGATACCAAGCACAAATACCCAGACATAGAACATGATGCTCCAGCCGAAGATGAATACTATTGAGTAAGGCAGCATGGTCGAGATCAGTGTTCCCAGGCCAAGGTTCTTCTGGTAACGGGTAGCAACGGCCAGGATCATCCCGAAGTAGCTCATCATCGGAGTGATGATGTTTGTGACCGAATCACCGATACGGTAAGCCGCCTGAATGGTCTCCGGAGCGTAACCAACCAGCATCAGCATAGGAACAAAGATCGGTGCGGTAACCGCCCATTGCGCCGACGCCGAGCCAATCATCAGGTTGATGAAGCCACACATCAGGATAAAGGCGAAGAACAGCATCGGGCCGGTCAGGCCGATGGACTGGAGGAAATCAGCCCCGGCAACGGCAAAGACCTGGCCGAAGTTCGTCCACTTGAAGAAAGCGACAAACTGGGCAGCGAAGAATACCAGCACGATGTACATGCCCATCGAGGACATTGATTTTGACATGGCATCAATTACGTCGCGGTCATTTTTCATGGTGCCGACAACCTTGCCGTAGACAAAGCCCGGAATGGCGAAAAAGACGAAGATGAAGGCGACGATCCCTTTAAGGAATGGTGAGCCAGCAACCAGGCCGGTGTCAGGATGGCGCAGGATCCCGTTTTCCGGCACGATGGTCAGTGCCAGCAGCGCCGATACAACCAGAGCGGCGAGGCCGGCAGCCTTCAGGCCTTTTTTCTCAAGCTCGGTCAGCTTGCCCATCTTGTCCTTGCCCAGATCTTCGCTGGCCTCTTCCGCATTGTATTTGCCCAGCTTAGGCTCAACAATTTTCTCGGTCACGAAGGCACCCATAATGGTGATGGCAAACGTCGAGGCAAACATAAAGTACCAGTTAACTTCCGGCCCGACCGAGTAGTTCGGATCAATCATCTGGGCGGCAGTCTGGGTAATGCCCGACAGCAGTGGATCGACGGTACCCAACAGCAGGTTGGCGCTGTAGCCGCCGGAGACACCGGCAAAGGCTGCAGCCAGACCGGCTAACGGGTGACGGCCCAGGGAATGGAACAGCATGGCAGCCAGCGGTACCAGTACTACATAGCCCAGCTCAGAGGCGGTATTGGAAATGATACCGGCGAAGACGACAACCAGTGTCACCATACGGCGCGAGGCGCCCATCACCAGTCCGCGCATGGCAGAGGAAAGCATGCCTGAGTGTTCGGCAATGGCAACGCCCAGCATAGCAACCAGTACGGTACCCAACGGCGCAAACCCGGTGAAGTTGGTTACTAAATTGGCCACGATTTTTTGCAGGCCTTCGGCGTTGAGCAGGCTGACAACCTGGATCATGCCATCGGCGGCACGTCCGGCTGCGCCTTCTGGGCGGGGATCAGCGACCGCCACTTCAAAGTAACCGGCAATACCGGATGCGACGAGGATGGCAAGACAGAAAATAGCAAACAGGGTAATTGGATGGGGCAGCAGGTTGCCGAGCCATTCAACAGTATCAAGAAAACGGGTGAATAAGGTTTTCTTTGGTGGTTGTTGTGTTTGTGGTGAAGCAGATGAGTGCATCACGACCTCCATTTATCGTTTAATCCCATCAATGGGTACGTCTCTTGTCGGGGGAGGAGGTTACGTCATTGTTAAGATCTGAAACAAAATATAATTGTGTCAAAATGTGTCTATCGTGAAGCTATTGTCTGTAAAGTGTAAATATTTTGGGCTAATTGTTCGTTGTGGTTATGTGTCGACTGGCGTTTGTTTGTTGTTGTTATGTTACAGGTTGATTATTGGGCGTTCTATGTTGGAAGCTCAGATGACATGAATCAGTGAATTAGCGACCGTATAGTGATATTTGCGTGCGGTTAATCACAGATCTTGATTGTCGAGAAGCAATGCGCCGCTTTGGTAACACTTGCTTTACATATCTTGACAAGGAGACGCGTATATATCTTGCTATCTATCCATAGCTAAAATTTATGATAAGCAGAAAAAAAGGATATTTTTCCTGAACAGTGCAGCCCGATATAGTAGCGCCATCAACTGAATGCCGGCCGTTGATGACATCTCTACTATCTATTAGCAAAGGGTTTCATTATGTCTAAGTCTCTAATTGTGATCACAGGTGCAAGTTCAGGTATCGGCGAAGCAACCGCACGTAAACTGTCTGCAGAAGGCCACCCTCTATTGTTACTGGCTCGTCGTATTGAACGACTGGAAGCGTTGCAGCTGCCGAATACATTGTGTCGTCAGGTGGATGTCACAGATGCTGACGCCTTCGCTACAGCGATCAAAGAAGCTGAAGCACAGTTCGGGCCGGTTGACTGCCTGATCAATAACGCAGGTGTGATGTTGCTTGGCCTGGCCCATGAGCAGGATCCGGCTGAATGGAAAACCATGTTCGATGTGAATGTGATGGGGCTGCTTAACGGCATTCACGTTGTACTGGCCGATATGAAGGCGCGCCAGCACGGTACCGTGATCAATATCAGTTCGGTTGCCGGTCGCAAGACTTTCCCGAGCCACGCTGCCTACTGTGGCACCAAGTTTGCTGTTCATGCCATCACTGAGAATATCCGTGAAGAAGTGGCCGATGACAACGTACGCTTTATCACGATTGCACCGGGTGCGGTAGAAACTGAACTGCTAAGCCACACGACCAATGATGAGATCAAGGCGGGCTACGAAGAGTGGAAAGACGGCATGGGTGGGGTGATTGCACCGCAAGATATCGCCAATGCCATCAGTTTTGCCTACCAGCAGCCACAGAACTTGTGTATTCGCGAGATCGTTCTGGCTGCAACCCGTCAGCAGCCATAATGTCAGTATTCTGTGAGTAATTGATGAAAGCCGGAGTCAGTTCAGGTACTTACTCCGGCTGACTGCTATATTAGACAGTATTGGCAAGCCATTAGGCTCACTGTCAATACCGGATGAGAAGCAGGCTTATTACTTACAGGAGACCAACGGGTGAGGCAGAAGGTTGTCTTTTTTGATTTACTTCGCTGTATAGCGGCGATAGCCGTTGTCGTTATCCATGTTCTCGGCCCCTACCGTGATCAGCTGGGTGTGATCTCCGACAGCGCCTGGATCACTGCGACAAGTTTCAATAGTTTTAGCCGCTGGGCTGTCCCTGTCTTTATCATGATCACCGGTGCGCTAATGCTGAGCGATACCCGTGAATTTGATGCGAAATACTATGTCAAACGGCGCCTTGGCAAGGTGTTGCTCCCTTTCTTGATATGGTCCGTTTTTTACGCGTTCTTATCGGGCCTGACCGCCGCTGGCTATGATGGCGCTACCGCGCTGGAGACACTCAAAGCCCTGCCCGAGCATGAAACCTACTATCACCTTGGTTTCTTTTACTATTTTATCCCGCTGTATTTTGTGGTGCCGTTCCTTCAATACTATGTCCGGCAAACTGATCGAACGGGCACAATTGCACTTACCCTTGTTTGGCTAGTGTTGACCTCCTTGTTCCTGTTCAAGATCGATGGCTTTTGGAGCCATCAGCTGATTTTATATAGCGGGTACTTACTTCTCGGTTATTGCCTGTTCCAGCTTCAGTGGCCGGCATTGAAATGGTTGGTTGTCCTGGGGGGAGCTGGACTGCTGCTGACCGACTATATGGTGGTGAGTAACAGCTTCTCGGCCGGGGAGTATACCGTTGGCCGCTGGATGTCTTACAAGACACTCAATACTGCCTGTATCGCGGCGATGATTTTTGCCTTGTGCCGTCATTATTGTGACCGCTTAAGTCAGGCTTGGCTCACGCGCATTGCATTCATGAGTCGTTATAGCCTTGGCATTTATCTGTTGCATCCGATTTTTCTGTGGCCGGTACGTGAGTACGACCTGTATTTTGCCCATCCGCTGATCATGATCCCGTTCTGGACCCTGATTTGTACCGGATTGGCATTGACGGCCAGCTGGATGCTGGCAAAGAGCACTAAAACAGCCTGGCTGGTGCCCTAGAGCCTCCTGCCAGGTGGTAGCAGAACTAATCTCGGGTCAGGGCGAAGTGTATAAATGACAGCCCTTTATAGGTCATGATACCGCGATCGCCTGGGTTGAGTGCATGGTAGTAATGTATACCGACCAAAAATTCGCGTTTGGGGCCGCCTTTGGTCGGCTGAACATAAATCCAGTACTCTTCGTTGTCATCACCGGGCTGGGCACCGATAACTGGCACGCTTTGTTTGGCGAGGATCTCGACCTCAACTTTCTTTTCGGGGGCGTTTTCTCCTTGTACGTGGCGGCGATAGAAGCGAATGAAATAAACTAATGAAATCACGAACAGGATGGCAACAGCCAGCACAATCCCTATTGGCATCAATGTACTCCTTGGTTAGCCGTACAATCCGGGTGAGAGTATTATTATTGAATGCCGTGCCTGGTAGTACATCCGAAGTGATAAATCGTGACTGCTACAGGATTTTCTCTGCAGGGAAAGAAACGGTTATTCCCTGAGGCAATACAATTAGTTAGTTATCGCTGTAAATCAGTGTCAGCAGGCTTTGCAAGGACTTTAAGTCACGATAAGGTAAGTAGAAAGAGCAGAAAGGAGATCGGCGTATGGCCAATATTGAATTAGTTGTTACGCGCTCAAGGCGGATAGAGCACTTACTGCGTGAGCATTATCATGCTGAAGGCAAGGGCCTGCACCAGCTTATTACCAGCTGTGAGGAGCGCCTGCCTCATGAAATTATCCCCAAACTCCGTTTTGTGGCATCGGTGCGGAATAAAACTGTACATGAAGAAGGGTATAAGCTGGATGACAAGCCGGGCTTTCTGGCTGCTTGCCGGGATTGTGAAGATGAACTGACACCCCGCAGCGGCCGCTTTGTCTGGACGGTTGCTGCCTTGGTTGTGTTGGGGTTTACCGCATTGGCTGTCTGGTTCTATTCAGAGCATTGGCACCGTATCAACCTTACTCCCTGACGCGAATAGTGAACACCACCAACGGTTAATTGCTTACCCCTTTCCGCTGTTTGCCCTATGTTGCGGCAGACTATTCCTGCCGTTACCTGCTAAAACGAAAAAAGGTGCCAATAGGCACCTTTTTTTGAATTTTGTATTTTGCTTAGTAGATAACAGGCAGCGTCATTAAACCGACAACCACTGCGATCATCATAAGCCCTTGTTTTTGAGATGTTGTGAACATAGGTAAGATCCTCGTGTTGCTGCTGATTATGTGTTGATAAATACAATAGCATTGTTTTTGGCCTTTAGGCAAGCTCAACTGCAAAATTGTCAGGATAAGTTAAGTTTAAGGTGCTTTTAATGGTGCTTATTGGCTAAATAAACTGTGTTTTTTGCGTGGATTAAATAATGTGCGCATTGTCTTATTTTTGCTTTTTATGTTTTTAAGTTATTGTTTTTTAGTCATTTTAATGTGTGTGATCGTGATTTTCATTGTCTTTTTTTGAGTTTTTTATAATTTGTCGATCATATGTCGTCATGCGCCGTCTGTGATTGCTTTTGTGTGGTCTTGGTAAATGGTGATGATGTTGTGATCGATAAGGCGAAGTGGTAATTAGATAATTATGCTGTTTGCTCAGCTGCTTATATTGTTTATGTTTGGTTTTTAATGAAATTGGCAGTGTAAAAGTCCTGCGCTATATATTCTGTATTTTATTGAAATATCTCAATGTAAGTTATTGATATGGATTGTTTATTTTTATGGGGTCGACTGTGTGGTGACGTTGGTATTACGGCCTAACAGGCTGTGATGGATTTGAGTAATTTGAGTGAGGGGATTATTCATTACCTTGATATAAGGCAACCGTTTGCTATTTTTGTTTTGCTATCCTGAGGCTTATCGCTCATGGCGTGAAGTATTTCGCAACAAAGCTTTAGTGAATTTCCAATACTGAACAGTTTAGCGACTGATGTCTTAGTGTTTTTATAAGCGGGGTCTAGTTCTCGGGGATCCCTGCTAGACAATCCTGTTTGGGTTTCTAAACTGTCCCTGCTTATAACTATAATGATACTGGTGATGTTATGTGGGTTTGGTTAGCCATATCTTTATCTGCTTTATTACATGTTACAGCTGCGTACCATGGCCCTAAGTGGCAGTATTACTTTTTCAAGCCATTTACCATGGTGTTGTTGTTGCTCCTGGCCTGGCAAACAGGGCTGGAAAGTGTTTATCACCAGGCCATTTTTGTCGGGCTCGGGCTGTCTGTTGTCGGTGATGTTTTCCTGATGTTACCTAAAGACCGGTTTATTCCTGGTCTGGTTAGCTTTCTTCTCGCCCATATTGCCTATTCATTGGCATTTTGGAGCCAGCTCAATGGCGATATGGTGTGGTGGTTGCCGGCGATGCTGGTCGGTGGCGGCGTTATCGTATTTTTGCTGTTGCTACCGTCATTAGGAAAGATGATCGTGCCGGTTGCCGTTTATATTGCGGTTATTGTTCAGATGACCTGGGCGGCGGGGGAGTTCTGGTTAACCGTGGGCTCAACAGCTGGGTTGCTGGCGTTTATTGGTGCCCTGGTCTTTATTGTCTCCGACACGGTCCTGGCCGTTGATCGTTTCCGGGGGCCTTTCAAGCCTTCGACAGCGATCATTATGCCCAGCTATTATCTGGCGCAGTCACTCTTTGTGGCAACGCTATTGGTTCAAGGCTAGCAACCCGGGCGGTATGAAAGAAAACCATTGGTAGGAAGGTCTTTGTCTGTGGTGTTGTCGGGGCCGAAACCAGCCATAAGGAGTGTGTGATGGGCGGACCATGGATCAAGGTATATGATGCTGCCAATAATCTGGAGGCATATAGCCTCAAGGGTATGCTGGAGAGCGAGCATATCGAGGTGCAGCTCAGCGGTGAGTGCCTGTCTTCGGCGACAGGAGAGTTGCCGACAGATGTGCTGCAGGTTGGTGTCTGGGTAAGGGAAGATCAGGTGCCGCTGGCAAGGCAGCAGCTGGCGCAATATGAACACACTGTTGCCAGCAGCTGGAACTGCCCACACTGTGCCGAGCATAACGAAGGCCAGTTTGAAATTTGCTGGCAGTGCGGATGTGATAGGCCCTAAACATATATTTTAAATGCTCTTAGTTGTCCTGAGTCAACTTCGCGCGTTGTGCTTGTGGTTTAATACTGGCATATACCCCAACGGCTGCGAGAGATCCTATGACCCAGACCCATGCTCACAATGTCTTAAATATGCTGCTGGCCGCAGAGACCCCCTATACGGTTGAGTCTCTAAAACAAGCCGTTATTGCCGAATACGGTGAAGAGGTGCGTTTTCATACTTGTAGTCAGCAGGATTTGACTTTTGATGCCCTGTTAACGTTTTTGCTTGATCGTCGCAAGGTGATTCAAGATGGCGATACTATCACGGCCAATCGTGAACGGATGTGTAGCCACTAAGCGCCTACCCAAAAAATAGATTGCGTTAAAGGTGGTAAATTTATCGCCACCTTTTTGTTCGTTTGTTATACTTTCCCGCTTCTAGTCAGCTTTCTGGCTGACACCGTTATTTTTCTTAATCTTCTTACGATTAATCTCTGTCTGAGGTCTGCTTTGTGGAAATAATCTCTGCAGCGGTCATGCTATTTTTGATCATGGATCCGCTCGGCAATCTGCCGGTAATGTTATCGATCCTGCGGCATATTGAGCCGAAAAGGCGGCGAATCATTATGGTTCGTGAGCTGCTGATTGCCTTGGTTATTTTATTGGCCTTTTTATTTGGCGGTCAGAGCCTGCTGAACTTCCTCCATGTTTCGGCGGAGACGGTCAGTATTTCAGGCGGTATTATCCTGTTCTTGATTGCAATCCGGATGATTTTCCCTCAGCCGGGTGGCGTGACGGGGCTGGCAGCCGGTGAGGAACCGTTTATTGTACCTATGGCGATCCCAATGATTGCCGGGCCGTCGGTACTGGCATCCTTGCTGTTGCTGTCTAATCAGGAGCCAGGCAGAACCGGGGATTGGGTTCTGGCTGTGTTGTTGGCGTGGGGAGCCTCATTTGTAATTCTGATGTTCTATGAGGTCTTCAACCGCTTGTTGGGAGAAAAAGGGCTCAAGGCCGTCGAACGTTTGATGGGGTTGCTGTTGATCATGATGTCGACCCAGATGTTCCTCGACGGAATACGCAAGTTCTTCCAGATAGGCGCGTAACGGGCGGGATTGCTGAAAGAGACATAGAAAAAGCGAGAGCTGGGGCTCTCGCTTTTTCGTTTCTGGCTCTGTGCCGGCTTACATCATGTGTTTGCGGCGGATGTCGAGCAGGGAAAAGATGCCGAAAATCAGTATTGACCACTTCTCCCAGCGGCTCATCTTGATCTTGTCGCCGAAGGCGCCGATGAAAATCAGCATCTGCAGGCCGTGCATCATCAGCAGGAAGCCCGTCATAATGTACAGTGCCATGGCAGCTACACCCGGGAAGGGGTGGAAAATATTGACCAGCAGGACCAGCCAGACAAATCCGATGGCGGCTTTCGCCAACAAAATTAGCGTTTTCATGCTTCCTCTCTCTCATATAGCCGGTAGCTAACCTGTCCGGCGGTTTTTTCTCTGTGCAAATGCCAGTGGGGTGGCGTGTCGGGATCACCCAGCTCTTTCTCGGCTTCAATATAAATGATGGCACGGGGTGCCAGCCAGCCATTGTTTTCCAGCAGGGCTATCACCTCCTGTAGCAAATTCTTACGAAATGGCGGGTCGATAAAAACGATATCGTAGGGAGTTCCCGGCTTGCTGAGATAGGCCAGGCTGTCGGTATTGTGGATATGCGCATTGTCGGCACCCACGGTTTGACGATTTTTTTCCAGTTGCTCGGCAGCTTTTTTGTCCAGTTCGAGCATGGTCACACTTTGTGCCCCGCGCGACAGGGCCTCAAAGCTCAGGCTGCCGCTGCCGGTGAATAAATCCAGGCAGTTTGCCTCATAGAGATCTTGTGCTAACCAGTTGAAAACTGTCTCTTTTACACGATCTGTCGTGGGTCTGAGGCCTTCAACATCATGGACCGGAAGTTTCCGTCCGCGCCAGCGACCACTGATGATTCTAACGAACCCTTCCCGGCGGTTATTTGGCATATTTCGCCCTGATTGTTGCCTGCGTCTCGTCATAGATTTCTTCGACCGTTTAGAAAATGATAGTATACACCTGTTTTTAGGCTGCAAATTGTACCAATCAAGCTCTAGGATTTGCCAATGGCAGAAAAAAAGAAACGCGGATTATTTTCGTGGCTGGGTTTTGGTTCTGAAGAACAGACCGAGCAAGTTGAACAAAATAAAGACCACCAAGAGGTGGAGACCCAAGCTGAACCGACTCAGGATGATGTAGCGGCGGCGAAAGCGGCAGAAGAAGCTGAAGCCCAAGCTGCGGCGAAAGCGGTGGAAGAGGCCGAAGCTCAGGCTGCAGCGAAAGCGGCAGAAGAGGCTCAGGCTCAGGCGGCAGCGAAAGCGGCAGAAGAGGCCGAGGCTCAGGCTGCAGCGAAAGCGGCAGAAGAGGCCGAGGCTCAGGCTGCAGCGAAAGCGGCAGAAGAAGCTGAAGCCCAAGCTGCGGCGAAAGTTGCAGAAGCAGAAGAAGCAGAAGAAGCGGAAGCAGAGGCGGTTGAGCAAACGGCACAAGAGCCAGTGGTTGATGAAACCATAGTTCATGAGCAGGAAAAGCCGAAAAGTGAAGGCTTCTTCGCCCGCCTTATGCGCGGCCTCAAGAAGACCAAGACAAACTTTGGCACCGGCTTCATAAGTCTGTTCCGTGGCAAGAAGATTGATGACGATCTGTTCGAGGAGCTAGAAGAACAGCTGCTGGTGGCCGATGTCGGTATGGACACCACGCTGAAAATCATTGAAAACCTGACTGAAAAAGCAGATCGCAAAGATCTTAAAGACGGTG
The DNA here is from genome assembly GCF_022347985.1 of Photobacterium sp. OFAV2-7. GTDB lineage: Bacteria > Pseudomonadota > Gammaproteobacteria > Enterobacterales > Vibrionaceae > Photobacterium. The sequence continues at coordinate 19,030 of NZ_JAKRFQ010000003.1, read as the reverse complement.
AGGCGCTCTATGGATTGCTCAAAGACGAGCTGGGTGAGATGCTGGAGAAAGTCGAGCAGCCACTGGTCGTTGATACCAGCAAGAAGCCTTACGTGATCCTGATGGTCGGGGTCAACGGGGTGGGCAAAACTACCACAATTGGCAAGCTGGCCAAGCAATTCCAGGCTGAAGGCAAGTCTGTCATGCTGGCGGCCGGTGATACCTTCCGTGCAGCCGCGGTTGAGCAGTTGCAGGTATGGGGAGAGCGAAACAATGTGCCTGTCGTGGCCCAGCACACCGGAGCCGATAGTGCGTCAGTTATTTTTGATGCGATTGAGTCGGCCAGGGCCCGCAATGTGGATGTTGTGATTGCCGATACGGCAGGCCGTCTGCAGAACAAGGGCAACCTGATGGAAGAGCTGCGCAAGATTGTGCGCGTGATGAAGAAGGTTGATCCGCAGGCTCCGCATGAAATCATGCTGACCGTCGATGCCGGTACCGGCCAGAATGCGATCAGCCAGGCCAAATTGTTCAGCGAGGTTGCTCCGGTATCGGGGATAACGATCACCAAACTGGACGGTACGGCGAAAGGTGGGGTGATCTTTGCCGTGGCAGATCAGTTCAATATCCCAATTCGCTACATAGGTATTGGCGAAGGGATCGATGATCTGCGTCCGTTTGCTGCCAATGAGTTTATTGAAGCACTGTTTAGTGACGAGGAATAAGTCGTGATTCGGTTTCAGCAGGTTAGTAAGGCTTATCGTGGCGGGCGCCAGGCCCTGCAAAAAGTGGATTTTCATCTGCAACAGGCAGATATGGCGTTCTTGACCGGCCACTCCGGTGCCGGTAAGAGTACCCTGCTGAAACTGATCTGTGCGATTGAACGGCCGAGTGATGGCCAAATCTTTTTCAACGGTCATGAAATTACCCGGATTGATAATAAGCAGATCCCTTTTCTGCGCCGTAATATCGGGATTATTTTTCAGGATCACAAGCTGCTGATGGACCGCAGTGTCTATGACAACGTTGCGATGCCGTTGCGGATTGAGCTGGCATCGGAAAATGAGGTCAAGCGGCGGGTTTCGGCCGCGCTGGACAAAGTGGGCTTGCTCGACAAGGCGCGCTGCCTGCCGATGCAGCTGTCCGGCGGTGAGCAACAGCGGGTGGGCATTGCCCGTGCGGTGGTAAACAAGCCGCGGCTGTTGCTGGCCGACGAACCGACGGGCAACCTCGATGCTGCGCTGTCTCATCAGGTGATGCAGCTGTTTGAAGAGTTCAACCGGGTAGGGGTGTGTGTGTTGATGGCAACCCATGATACCTCCTTGCTCACAACCCATAACTATCGCCGCTTTGATCTTCAGCAGGGGCATTTGAGGGAGGTAGCACGACGTGGCGCGTAAGCAAACGGGTTTCTTTACGGTGCACAAACAGCAATGCAAGGGCGCATTGGTCGAGTTGATGCGACGTCCGCTTGGCAACTTTCTGACCCTGGCAGTACTGGCTTTTGCGCTGACGTTGCCTGCCAGTTTTTACCTGCTTGCCAAAAATGTCACCCTGGTGGCACAGGCATGGCAAAATCCGACTCAGCTGACCCTGTATCTCGAGCAGGGCACCCCGACATCGGCTGCTGCTCAGTTCAGTGAGCAGTTGCAGGGCTGGCCGGAGGTTGATTCGGTAAATTATATTTCTCCCCAGCAGGGGCTGGAAGATTTTCGCGAGCATGCCGGTTTTGATCAGGCACTAACCCTGCTGGACGAGAACCCGCTGCCGTCGGTGGTTGTGGTTCGCCCGGTGACGTCATGGCAAAGCAATGACAAGGCGGTGGAGCTGGCAGCCAAGATCCGTACCGAGCCGCAGGTCGATGAAGTGAGGCTGGACAGCGACTGGCTGCAGCGGCTGGCGGCCATTAAAGATCTGGCAATCACCATGGCATTGCTGATGTCGGGACTGATGCTCTTCGCCGTTTTCCTGATTGTCGGCAACACATTGCGATTGCAGGTGCAAAACCAGAAAGACGAAATTCAGGTGATGAAGCTGGTCGGTGCGACCGACAGTTTCATTCTTCGGCCTTATCTCTATACCGGGGCCTGGTACGGCCTGATCAGCGGGACTGTGGCTTGGATATTGACGGCTATTGTCACTATACTGCTGGATGGCGCGGTGGCAAAACTGGCGGCGCTGTATGACAGCAGTTTCCGCCTGGTAGGATTACGTTGGGACGAAACCCTGATTTTACTGATGATTGCCTCGTTCCTCGGTCTGCTTGCAGCACGTTTATCTGCCGGACGCCATTTGAAAGAAATTGAACCTATCTGACGTTTTTGAATCTATAAATGATGTAAATTACGCGACCGACTTGCAAAGGTGGCTGCTTTCTGGGCATCATTACAGGTTCAGGTAATTTCCCATTGGTTTAAAAAACACACGAGGTTTGTTGAATGGCACAAGAGATGACTTCAATGGCTTTAGTTTCTGCCGATAGTCTGGATGGGTATATCCAGAGTGTTAACAGCTATCCGATGCTGTCGGCCGAGCAGGAACGCGAGTTAGCTGAGCGTCTGCATTATGATGGTGATATTAACTCGGCGAAAAAGCTGGTTATGTCCCACCTGCGCTTCGTTGTGCATGTTGCACGTGGCTATTCAGGCTACGGCCTACCAATGGCAGATTTGGTCCAGGAAGGCAATATCGGTTTGATGAAGGCGGTAAAGCGCTTTAATCCTGAAGTCGGGGTTCGCCTGGTGTCGTTTGCTGTCCACTGGATCAAGGCTGAAATTCATGAGTACGTGCTGCGTAACTGGCGTATCGTGAAAGTCGCGACCACCAAGGCCCAGCGTAAATTGTTCTTTAACCTGCGTAAGTCCAAAAAGCGCCTCGGCTGGTTCAACAATGATGAAGTTGAGATGGTTGCCGAGCAGCTGGGTGTTGAGGCAAGCGAGGTCCGTGAGATGGAGTCGCGACTGGCGGCGCAGGATCCGACCTTCGAAATGCCGTCTGAAGATGATGATCGCGATAGCGGTTACACGGCACCGGTATATTACCTCGAGGACAAGTCGTCCGATGTTGCCCTGAGCTATGAAGAGAACAATTGGGAAGCGCACGCAAACAACCGTTTGTCCCTTGCTTTGGGTAGCTTGGATGAGCGTAGCCAGCATATTGTCCGCTCTCGTTGGTTAGATGAGCAGAAGACCACCTTACAGGAGCTTGCTGATCATTATGGGGTTTCTGCCGAAAGGATCCGCCAGCTGGAGAAAAATGCGATGAAGAAGCTGAAAGAAGCGGTTGGAGAAGCGATCTAAAGATCCTCGCAAACTATCCACAAAGATGAATTTTTGAAAACCGGCCTAGTGCCGGTTTTTTTGTGCCTGATTTCTGAGAGATACCTCACATTTGTGGGTAGAGCTGTGTACTAACCGGCAATTTATCCACAGCTTTCGATCGGATCCGATCTACATGTAGTGGATCCAAATAGCGGGAAACACATTATCAACGCTATTCACAGATTTTTCCACAGCTGGTGGTAAATTGATCAGTTGCTAGGGGCGGGGTTGTGGACTGTTGATCTGACGCCTTGTGGTGCCTGATGTTGGTTGGTATGGCGCGGTGCTGGGAAAGCCCTACTTTCTGTGCGAGGTTGTGAGTAACTTTGTGCGGTACAATAAACGACAGCGAAAATACGGCTGGTATTTTTTGACAGGATCCTAAATCGGACGATCGTCACGTTTTCGGACTTGTCGGGAAGATCCGGCTATTTGGATCAACAGAATAACAAAGCAGGCTATCGCTACAGGTAGTTTGTGCCAGACAGAGTGAGGCAGTCGATGGAACAGTTTGAGCATATTTCGGTAGAGCAGGCATATACATTATTACAACACGCCGATTCAGAGGCTGTACTGGTCGATATCCGCGATCCGCAGTCATTTGCCTTGTCACACCCGGAGCCTGCTTTTCACCTGACCAACGATACCGTGGTCGAGTTCATGAATGAGGTCGATTTCGAGCAACCAGTAATTGTCATGTGTTATCACGGTATTAGTAGCCAGGGGGCGGCACAATACTTGATTAATCAAGGCTACGAAACAGTGTATAGTCTTGATGGTGGTTTCGAGGCCTGGCGACGCCAGGCGTATCCTTGTATTCAGCAGGCGTAGTCTCTCAGAACGGAGTAATAGATGCATCGGTTAGCCGGATTAAACAATGCCCGTCAGGCCCAGGCCTTTATCGACTATATGGCGTCCCGCGGAATCGCCTTGGTATTGGCGCCGGAGCCGGAGGGAATGGTTGCTATCTGGCTGAAGGAATCCGAGCATCTGGTGGAAGCACAGGCTGAGCTCAATATGTTTTTGGCCAATCCGCACGACAGGAAATACCAGGCCGCTTCGTGGAAAGTAGCCGAGTCGCGGACTGCGAAGTTTTACTACAATAGCCCGGGCCTGTTGGCTCTGGTCAAGTCCGGGGCCGGTCCTTTTGGCCTGATGGTCATGGTCGTTGCCATTGTTATCTACGGGCTTTGGCTGTTCGGGCTGCAGCAACCGGTGTTCGAGCTGCTTCATTTTCCGGTTATGAATGGCGATCAGTGGCAGGTATGGCGCTTCTTCTCCCATGCTCTTATCCATTTTTCGACACTGCATATCATATTTAATTGCCTGTGGTGGTGGCTTCTGGGCGGGCAACTCGAACGTCACAGCGGGAGCTCAAAGCTGGTTCAGGTATTTCTCGTTTCTGCTCTGATCTCCGGTTTTGCCCAGTTTTGGCTCCATGGGCCGAATTTTGGCGGTCTGTCAGGTGTGGTCTATGCATTGATGGGTTACATCTGGTGGATGGGCTGGCTGGCGCCGCAACGGGGATTGATGCTCCCCAATTCATACGTCGTCTTCATGTTGGTTTGGCTGGTATTGGGCTTTGCCCAGCCGTTTGGGATGTCAGTCGCCAATATGGCACACTTGTTTGGCTTGTTCAGTGGTTGTGGTTTGGCGCTTGTCGATGCCAAGCTGCATAAAAAGGCGAATAATTAGCCACATTTAAGATTAGGCTCGTCTGCCATAGTTAACTTAATCTGTTGATTGACCTTTCTATATCAATTTTTTTTTGAAAATTTTAGAGTAAAAGCACCAAAGCTGGAAATTAAATCTTCGTTTTTGATTCTTTTCACATTTATTTATCTTCATTCGCGCAATAATTTGCATACCTTGAGCGATATTGCTTATTTTCGCTCGCCCTATATTGCGTTTACGCAAACCATCGCTAAAACAACAACAACATTTTTAAGGAACATCTTATGTTTGGCATTTTTAAACCCGCCTTGCATACGGAGCGTCTGGCTGATGGCCAGGTCGATCCCGTCTACAAGCGACTCCGTTGGCAACTTTTCGCCGGTATTTTCTTTGGTTATGCCGGTTACTACCTCGTCCGTAAAAACTTTAGCCTGGCAATGCCTTTCCTGATTGAGGAATACGGCTATAGCCGCGGTGATTTGGGTGTGGCGCTTGCCGCTGTCTCTATCGCCTACGGTTTGTCTAAGTTCTTGATGGGGAGTGTCTCTGATCGCTCTAACCCAAGGTATTTCCTTGCTGCCGGTTTGACGATGTCGGCCATGGTAATGCTGTGCTTCGGCTTTATGCCATGGGCGACCGGCAGTATTGCAGCCATGTTTATCCTGCTGTTCCTTAACGGTTGGTTCCAGGGCATGGGCTGGCCGGCCTGTGGACGGACAATGGTACACTGGTGGTCACGCAAAGAGCGTGGTGAGGTGGTGTCAGTGTGGAACGTTGCCCACAACGTGGGTGGCGGTCTGATTGGTCCTATGTTCCTGCTTGGTTTGTGGGCATTCAATGATGACTGGCGTACGGCCTTCTACGTACCGGCTTTCTTTGCCTTGTTGGTAGCAGCCTTCACCCTGTTGGTGATGCGTGATACCCCGCAGTCTTGTGGTCTGCCTTCCATTGAAGAGCACAAGAATGACTATCCTGACAACTACGATGAATCTCATGAGAAAGAGATGACCGCGAAGGAAATCTTTTTCAAGTATGTATTTAACAACAAGTTGTTGTGGTTCATTGCGATTGCCAATGCCTTCGTTTACCTGATCCGCTACGGTGTGCTTGACTGGGCACCGGTATACCTAAGCGAAGTTAAAGACTTCACCGTAGATAAGTCTTCTTGGGCTTACTTCCTGTACGAGTGGGCTGGTATTCCGGGTACGCTACTGTGTGGCTGGATGTCGGATAAGTTCTTCAAGGGACGCCGTGCTCCTGCCGGGATCCTGTTCATGGCGCTGGTTACCGTGGCTGTTCTGGTCTACTGGTTCAATCCGGCCGGTAACCCGATGATTGATATGATGGCACTGGTTGCTATCGGCTTCCTGATTTACGGTCCGGTAATGCTGATTGGTCTGTACGCGCTGGAACTGGCTCCTAAGAAAGCGGCGGGTACTGCAGCAGGTCTGACCGGCCTGTTTGGTTACCTTGGCGGTGCGGTCGCGGCGAATGCGATTCTGGGTTATACCGTGGACCACTTCGGTTGGGACGGCGGCTTCCTGGTACTGACCTCGGCCTGTGGCCTGTCTATCTTCTTCCTGACACTGGCATTGATCGGTGAAAGCAAGCTTCACAAAGAAGCTATCGCAGGACAAGTAGAGCAAAATGCGTGATTGAGATCGCCATCATTGGCATCTTGGTAACGCTCTAGGTAATATGACAAGGCTTCGCATTCGCGGAGCCTTGTTGCAACTAGGAGCAGCGTTAGTCGTGAAGCAAAGCAAACGTCACCAGGAAATCATCGATCTCGTTAAAACCCAGGGCTACGTCAGCACTGACGATCTGGTAGAGCGTTTTAATGTCAGCCCGCAAACTATTCGTCGTGATCTCAATGAATTGGCAGCAGATAACAAAATTCGCCGTCATCATGGAGGCGCCACCATTCCGTCAAGCTCGGTAAACACCTCGTACAGCACCCGTAAAGTGATGCAGTTGGCCGAGAAAGACTGTATCGCCAAGGCTATGGTGGAGCATATTCCGGATGGTGCCACCCTGTTTATCGATATCGGGACCACACCTGAAGCCGTTGCCCGTGCTTTGCTTGAGCATAACGACCTGCGCATCGTAACCAACAACCTGAATGTTGCCAGTATCCTGACCGGCAAAGATGACTTCCGCGTTATCTTGGCGGGCGGAGAGGTCCGTAACCGGGACGGTGGTATTGTTGGCGAGGCGACGCTCGACTTTATTTCGCAGTTCAGGCTGGACTTCGGCATCATGGGGATCAGCGGGATTGACCTGGACGGTTCCCTGCTGGATTTCGACTACCATGAAGTGCGGGTAAAGCAGGCTATTATCGAAAACAGTCGTTGTGTCATGCTGGGTGTCGACCATACCAAGTTTGGCCGTAATGCGATGGTCAACCTTGGTGATATCAGCCAGATTGATATGCTGTTTACGGATCAGAATCCACCAGAAGAGCTGGCTAAGCGTCTGGTTGAAAATGAAATTCACATTGAAATTATCAATTAGTGCGGGTTCAGCCTAGCCGCTGACAGCTAATTAAATCAATATCATAGCTGCGGGCTGCCATTATGGCAGCTCGTTTTTTTTGTATCAAAATTGTTACTTACATCGCTTTGATGTAACAACTCGAAAATAAAAATGATGATCTTCCGCAAAATCTCGTCTATTATGCTCGATAACGAACATTGATGAGTGTTTGTGAACTTTTTATTTTCGATTGAGGTGGTGGTATGAGGGTAGCAGCAACTGAAGTATTGGATCTGATTGTCGTTGGCGGTGGAATTAACGGCGCTGGTATTGCAGCCGATGCGGCTGGACGTGGCTTGCGGGTCGGGCTGTTTGAGGCCAGTGACTTTGCGTCGGCAACGTCATCTGCCAGCTCCAAGCTGATCCATGGCGGCTTGCGCTACCTCGAGCATTATGAGTTTCGTTTGGTGGGTGAGGCACTGGCAGAGCGCGAGGTGTTGCTGCGCAAAATTCCGCATATTGCCCGTCCGATGCGATTCCGCCTGCCCCATCGTCCCCACCTGCGCCCGGCCTGGATGATCCGTGCCGGTCTGTTTCTTTATGATCATCTTGGCAAACGAACGACACTTCCGGCGAGCCAGGGGCTGAAGTTTGGTCCGGAGTCAGTATTGGTGCCTGAAATTACCAAGGGATTCGAATATTCTGACTGCTGGGTTGATGATGCCCGCCTGGTGGTACTCAATGCGATGGAAGTGGCTGCCCGTGGCGGCGAGGTGCGTAACCGTTGCAAGGTGGAGAAGGCAGAGAAGCATGATGATCTTTGGCAGGTCACCATTCGCGATATGCTGACTGGCGAGACATTCGAGCGTAAGGCGCATGCACTGGTTAATGCCGCAGGCCCGTGGGTGAAGGCATTTTACGATCACAGTCTGGAGGCGCCGTCTCCGCGCAATATCCGCCTGATCAAGGGTTCGCATATTGTCGTTCCCCGTGTTCACGACGAACCTCAGGCTTACATTTTGCAAAACGAAGACAGCCGTATTGTCTTTGTGATCCCGTATCTGGACCGATTCTCAATTATCGGCACCACTGATGTCGAGTATCAAGGTGATCCGCGTGAAGTGGCAATAGATGATAATGAGATCAACTACCTGCTTGAGGTTTACAACCATCACTTCGTCAGTAAGCTCAAGCGCGAGGATGTGGTCTGGACCTACAGTGGAGTAAGACCGCTTTGCGATGATGAGTCTGACTCACCGCAGGCCATTACCCGTGATTACACACTGGAGTTGGAGCAGGAAGGCAACCAGCCGCCGCTGCTGTCGATCTTCGGTGGTAAGCTGACGACATACCGCAAGCTGGCTGAGGCGGCAATGACCAAGCTGGCACCTTTCTTCCCGCGTATGGGTGAGAGCTGGACGGCGGAGTCCTATTTGCCGGGTGGTGAGGCTGATTTTGACGGTGGGCAGTTGGCAACCCGTCTGAAAATGCAGTGTCCGTGGCTGTCGCGCTTTACCGTGGAGCGACTGGCGACCAACTATGGTAGCAATGCAGCTAAGCTCCTTGAAGGGGTAACCTCAGAAGCCGACATGGGGCAGCACTTTGGTGAAGGCCTGTATGCCCGCGAGCTGGATTATCTGATGGAGCATGAATTTGTCCAGGTCGCCGAGGATGCATTGTGGCGCCGCAGCAAGCTAGGTTTGTATCTGAGCACCGAGCAGCAGTTGGCCGTGGCGGATTATATTCAGGCAAAGCGGCCATCGCATGCGGTTGCCGCGGCATAACCCACTAATCCGAATAGCAGAAAGGCGCTCGATGAGCGCCTTTTTTGGTTGGGATTCGGGTTAACAGATCACTGGTACAGGTACTTGGTAAACAGCAATTCGGTGAGGATCCGTTGTTTTGTTTCCATGATCAGTAATTCATTGACTTTGTTCAGGCACGCCAGGCGAATTTCCTCTCTGCCGGCCAGGGATTTGATCCTGGCTTCGGGCTGCTGGCCGATAATGTTGATAATGGCATCGCGGATCAGCGGTGCATGGTGTTCCAGCTTGGCGATCAAGTCCGGATCGGACACCATTAGGTCAACCTGCAGCCTCAGGTAGCCGATTTTCTTCCCTTGGGTGACATAGTTGGTGGTGATGTCAGGCTCAAGAGTAAAATATGTATATTGAGGGGTTGCCGTTTCGGCATCTTCAGCCGAGGCATAAAATGGGGCCAGCAGGGCTGCAATAAATAGGGTAAAGCCAAAGATTGTCGGTTTCATTATTTTACTCATGGATTTACAGCCTTTTCAGGCAATGAATTACTTTCTTTCGATCGTAACGATATTCGTACCCGTTACAGCTTGCTACAATAGTGTTTCCTTATGGTAATAAATTAACCTGATTCTACCAAGTGTTAGATAACAGTTTGGTGGGGTTTATATTAGAAAGATGTCGAAATTCAAGCAGTTGTATAAGCCCTTGCTGGATCGTGCCCAGTGGCAGGCACCGGAAGAGACAGCCTTGGAAGGGACGGGGTTTGGGCATTGGTTGCTAGAACCGGATTCATTGTCACGACGTTTTCAGCGTCATTGTGAGCATTTCACGGTGTCTTTGATTGAACAGACAAGAATTCATAAGTCACAGTTATCGGATGATGAAAGGGCATTGATCGGTGATGTTGACTGCCTGCTGCGTAAAGTGGTGCTGATGGGGGACGGGATCCCCTGGGTGTTTGCCCGCACGCTGATCCCGGCGTCGACGCTGACCGGACAGGAGAGTGATTTGGAACAGCTTGGCGAAATGCCGTTAGGGCTTCGGGTGTTCACTGATCGCAGTGCCCGCCGGGATGCACTGGTTGTTGCCAACGTCGGTACTTGCACTGACCCTCTGTGGGCCCGGCGCTCGAGGCTGTGGATTAACGAAAAACCGCTACTGGTCGCGGAGCTGTTTCTGGAAGCGGCCCCGGTTTATGCAAAGGAGAGTCAGAGTTGGAACTGAGCAAAGCAAAAGCGTATTGGCAACTGGCACGGTTTGACCGCCCAATCGGCAGCCTGCTACTGCTTTGGCCGACGCTATGGGCATTGTTTCTGGCCGCTGACGGGTTTCCCAACCCGCAGGTTTTGATCGTATTCGTTCTCGGCGTGATTTTTATGCGAGCGGCAGGCTGCGTGATTAATGACTTTGCGGATCGGAATTTTGATGGCCACGTTAAGCGGACGGCCCAGCGTCCGATGCCTTCTGGCAAGATCACTGAGCGGGAAGCGCTCGGACTGTTTGGTTTGCTGGTTCTGGTGTCTTTTTTGCTGGTGCTGACCATGAACAAGCTGACCATTATGTTATCGGTGGTCGGTTTACTGCTGGCTGCTGCCTACCCGTTTATGAAGCGCTATACCCATTTGCCGCAGTTGGTACTGGGGATGGCGTTTGGCTGGTCTATTCCGATGGCCTACGCGGCACAGGCCGGTGAGTTGCCTGCTGTTGCCTGGCTGTTGTTTGCTGCCAATATTTTGTGGACCATTGCCTATGATACCCAGTATGCAATGGTGGATCGTGATGATGACCTGAAGGTGGGCATTAAGTCGACGGCTATTTTGTTTGGCCGCTCTGATAAAATCATTGTCGGGCTGCTGCAGCTCGGGGCCTTGGTCTTGCTTATCGCGGTTGGTGCCGTGATGGCGCTTCATCAGCTGTATTATTGGTTTTTGTTATTGGCCGCGGGCTTGTTTGTCTATCAGCAGATGCTGATCCGCGAGCGTGAACGCGATCCGTGCTTCAAGGCTTTCCTCAACAATAACTATGTCGGCATGCTGGTGTGCATCGGTATTGGTGCCGGTGTTGGCTTTAGCTGATAAACCTTGCTAATGATAAAGAAAAAAGCGCCGATGGCGCTTTTTTTGTGCCTGGAGGACCACCGGTGGTTTTGAGGGGAGCATTTTGTGAGAAGGTTTCTGACCTTAGATGACCCAAAAGCTGTACAAGCTATCTGGCCCCCAATTCATTAGATTGATGGGTTGGTTTTATATTCTTTTAAAACAGCCGCTTATTATGAGATTTGGCTGCTGGGCAGCTTTTCGAGCAATTGTGCTATGGTAGGTAAAAAGCTGTACAAGCTGCACATTTGTCCCTGCCATACAAGTTGGCGGGCTTTTGGACGGGTAAAATGGCTGCACAATGTTGATGGCTTGGGCCGTTGCCTGCAAAGCTAAAAAAAGCTGGCCTTCAAGGCCAGCTTTGTGTCTGTGGGATAAGTTGGGGCCGGTGCGGGTTAGGCGCTCGGCTCGACCTCTTCCACTTTGTCTTCCCGGTTCATTACGGCCTGAATGGTCAGTTTGACTTCCGGAGAAACCAGGGCGGCAAGCAGCTCGGCCAGGGTTTCAACCGGACGGGACACCGCATGGCATTCATCGTTGAGATAGCCTTCGCTACGCAGCGTCTTGACCAATGTGGCGAATACCCCTTTGTCGAAGAACTCCGGTGCATTGATGCCGTGAAGTCGGCTCAGGCGCTGGGCCATCATCTGGCTTTGCTGTTCCAAATCGCTTTTCATCAACTGAGGCTCAGAACGCAATAGCGTAAGGGCGATAGCATAACGCTGAAGGGTTTCCGAGATGGTACGAGCCAGCAACTGCAGCGGACCGATACGGGCACTGTTCAGCTCAATATACTCACCGTCACTCAGTACCAGTCGCTGGCGTACTAGTTCGGCTATCTGACTGTCGATGATTTCACCCAGCGATTCCTTATCGTGACGCAGGAAGAGCTCGGCCTTGAGGAACGGATACAGCAGCTCGACCTGCTGGCGGAGCGCTTGCAGGCTCAGGCGCTGATGCTGAACAACGATATGGGCGATCAGTGACGGCAGGGCGAACAGATGAATAATATTGTTGCGATAGTAAGTCATCAAAATCGATTGCTGACGGTCAAGGGAGATAATATCCCCAAGGCTGTCACGCTCGACAATAAACTTGTCCATTTCGACGGCATGCGCAACCAGGGTCGCTGCGTCTGACTCCGGCATGGTGCATTGCTTGGAGTACGGCACATTGCGCAGCAGCTGCAGGTAGCAGTCAATTTGCTGCTCCAGCTCCTCGCGGCTCAGGGCGCGTTGGCGGGCTGCCAGTAGCGCCAGTGCACACAGGGTCAGGGCATTGGTTGCCGCGGCATCATTGATATGGGTCATCATCTTGTTGGCCAGGTCGTTGACCACCGGGTTGAGCCATTGTGGACGCTGCGGCTCAATCGGATCGATGTCCTGGTGCCATTCAGGTGCGTTCTCGTTGAGGTAATGGTTCAGAGAAATCGGCTCACCGAAGTTAACATAGCCCTGGCCGAGGTTGCGCAGTTTGCGCAGAGTACGCAGTACCTGTCCGACATTCTCTTTTTCCTTGCGCTTGCCACGCAGTTCTTTGGCATAGGTGGCCACTTCCATTACATGTTCGTAGCCGATATAGACGGGAACCAGAGTAACCGGACGGTTCAGGCCGCGCAGCATTGCCTGGATGGTCATTGACAGCATACCGGTTTTGGCCGGTAGCAGACGCCCGGTGCGAGAGCGGCCGCCTTCACTGAAGTATTCAACGGAATAGCCCTTGGCAAACAGCTCAGCCAGGTATTCGCGGAACACGGTTGAATACAGGCGGTTACCCTTGAAGCTGCGGCGAATAAAGAAGGCGCCGCCACGGCGGAAGATCGGTCCGGCCGGGAAGAAGTTCAGGTTGATACCGGCTGCAATGTGCGGTGGTACCAGGCCTTCGCGGTACAGCACGTAGGACAGTAGCAGGTAGTCCATGTGGCTGCGGTGACAGGGCACATAGACAATTTCGTGGCCGTCCTGGGCCAGCTTCCTGACGCGCTGGGCATTGTGGATATTCAGGCCCTGGTAGAGCTTGTTCCACAGCCAGCCGAGGAAGCGATCACCGCGTTTGATCAGTGAGTAGGAGAAATCTGCCGCAATTTCTTCCATCATATCGATGGCTTCTTTGCGCACCTTCTCTACCGGGACATCGCGGCTCTGGGCCTCTTCGGCCACAACTTTTTCAATGGCCTTGGAGGCCAGCAGACGTTTGAATAGCGCATGGCGATCCGGCAGTTTCGGACCGGCTGCAGCCAGCTGCTGGCGCGAAAAGTGGATTTTGGCCACCCGTGCCAGTTTGTGGGCAATAGAGTCATCGGTTCCGTGGTGATCGGCCATGTAGCGCAGCGAAACCGGGGTGCTCAGGCGTACCATACAGTCGCGGCCGCGACCCAGAATGGTGAAGAATTTTTCCGGGCCATTGAGCGGGCGCAGAACCGGCTTCTGGTTTTCTTCCTTGCCGGGCTTGCGGCCCCAGAGAATGGCCGCCGGAATGACCTGAAGATCGAGCTCGGTATCCTGCTTGTGCTGCTCAAGCAGGGCGGTAAACAGATCGATGGACTCTTGCGGGAGCTCGCCGTCTGAGCCGAATACGCTCGGGCCATCGGAAATGTAGACATAGCGTCGGTATGGCTTGCCGTCGATTTCCAGCGGTGACAGTGGATCGGGCAGTCCCAGCTCTTCGGTGCTGCTGCGCAGCGTCATCAGATCGGTATTTGAGCGAAACGGTAGAATATAGATAATCGGTCGTTCTAAATCGAGTTCCAGATCAGCGACCGGATCAGAAGGTATTGAATGGGTTTTAACCAGCAGAGAAAGCGGCAAATTCAATAATTTTCGATAGATTTTCTGCCAACTTGACATATCTTTTACTAGCCTCGAATTCTTAATGCGACGCAAGGATAGCAGAAAATGCGTGTCGTTTTGCAGCGATATACCACATACTTGCAGTTAAATATCACTGTGAATGACATTTTATACTAGCTCGACGGGTTAGTTTTTGCCTATTTGTCGGGCAACCTGTTTTGACGGCAAACAATGATGCTATCCGCCCCTTTTAACCTATGGTCTGGCTATCTGGGCAGGGAGCGGAATCAAGGAAAATTGCTCTTTTCGTAAACAATTGTCTTTTCAACTTTGTTAACACTGGATATACTCACAGTGAACTGTATAAAAAGACAGGGTGAGTCATGAAGCCGTTAACGCCGCGCCAACAAGAAGTCTTTGATTTGATCAAAGCAAAAATTGAAGATTCTGGAATGCCGCCTACACGCGCTGAAATAGCCCGTGAACTTGGCTTCCGTTCTGCCAATGCTGCCGAGGAGCACCTTAAAGCACTGGCACGCAAAGAAGTAATTGAGATTATTCCGGGGGCATCCCGCGGGATCCGCCTGCTAGTCAATAATGACGATGTGTCAGAGCAGGGCCTGCCGCTGATCGGTCAGGTGGCAGCCGGTGAGCCTATTCTGGCTCAGGAGCATGTCGAAACACATTACGAGGTGGATCCGGCGCTGTTTAAGCCCCGCGCCGACTTCCTGCTTCGAGTGAATGGCATGAGTATGAAAGATATCGGTATTATGGATGGCGATCTGCTGGCCGTGCATAAGACCCAGGATGTCCATAATGGTCAGGTTGTTGTCGCCCGTGTCGAGGACGACGTGACTGTGAAGCGTCTTGAGAAAAAGGGTGCCCAGGTACTGCTGCATGCGGAAAACGAAGAGTTTGCCCCGATTGTCGTTGACCTAAACCATCAGCAGCTATCGATTGAAGGCATTGCTGTTGGCGTGATCCGCAATGCGGACTGGATGTAGTTTTTTGTCCGGTCACAATCTATGCCAATAGCATAATATTCACGATTATTGCACTATGTGAAAAACTGCTCATTATTTGTGTAGAATGTTTTGCAATAGTTAATGATAGTCATTATCATCTCCACATGATCAGATGGAGGTGATAATGACCAACTCTTCCCGTTACCATATACCTACCGCCTTGCTTCAACCTCTTTGGCTGCGTAGCCGCGAGAGCCTGGAGGATGACGGCCTGATCTATGATCCTGTTGCTGCCGCTGCGTGTAGCCAGTGCTACCTCAAGCCTGATTGTTTGTCGGGCAATGTCACCGAGCGCCAGTTGCTTCATGCCACCTTGACTCTTCAGTGTGATCGCCAGGTGCAGCAGTTTTTGCGTCGCCACCCCAACGGCTGGATCATCAATGTCGGGGCAGGCCTCGATACCCGCTTTTATCGCCTCGACAATGGCCGCTGTCGCTGGTTCGAGCTGGATACCGACGAAAACCTGTTATGGCGTGAACGCTTGTTTCACCGCAGTGAACGCTACACGATGCGTCTCGGCTCGGTGACCGATCTCTCTTGGCTTAAGTCACTGCCTGCGATGAATAATGCGCCGGTTATGTTGCTCTGCGATCAGGCTTTGCTGCAGTGCAATAGCAGTGAGCTGGTTCACTTTGTCCAACGTATAGGTTGCCACTTTAGTCAGATTGAGGTCTGTCTGGTGGTTGCCGGCGATCGTTGTGGCTCGGCCATCGCGACTAAGATGGGCGCTGGCGACTATCGTCATGGCTATAAGGATCCGGTCCGTCAGGTCTTGAACTGGCTGCCTTGGGCGGAACTGATCAGCAGCCACAGTCCGCTAGACCACGACTGTACTCGTTGGCGGTCCTGGCAGCGGTGGATCGCAAAAATACCTAGCTTAAAATATCGCCTGACACCGGTATTGGTGCATTTCCGCTTGTAGATTCGTGCTTTGTCCTACGAACACCCTCTCTACGCCTGTCTTTTGGCTGTGATACCTCTTTTGCGCACTTGATTTTTTTCCGGGTAATTTATTGCTCCTTTTTTCGATCTTGTCCTAAGTTAAATGTAAACAAAGTGTTACTTGGTTCGCACTATTTTGCTCATCAGAAGAGGGACCAGTGCATTTATTGACCTGCTCTTGAAGTAAATCAGGACGATGGAAAGGAGGGATCCGGGTGAAGAATCGCCATTTGATTTGGGGATCACTGGTTGCGGCACTGTCGCTGCCCGTGGTAGCCGAAACCGAAACAATGCGCTTGAACATGACGCAGGGTGTCACTGAGGTGAGCCAGCGTGTGTTTGATCTCCATATGACCATTCTCTATATCTGCATTGTCATTGGTGTGGTGGTATTTGGTGTGATGTTCTGGGCCATTATTCACCACCGCAAATCCAAAGGGGCTGTGGCCGCCTCCTTCCATGAAAGTACCAAGGTTGAAATCCTCTGGACCATCATTCCCTTCGCGATCCTGATTGTGATGGCGGTACCGGCTACCAGTACGCTGCTGGCGATGGAGGATACCTCGGAATCCGATCTCACCATTCAGGTCACCGGTTCGCAGTGGAAATGGCACTATAGCTATTTTGGCGAAGATGTTGATTTTTATTCGCTGTTAGCAACAACAACAGCACAGATCGAGAATCAGCGTGAAAAGCGGGAAAATTACCTGCTCGAGGTCGACAGGCCGTTGGTGGTGCCGATTGGCAAGAAAGTGCGCTTTTTGATCACCTCGCAGGACGTGATCCACTCCTGGTGGGTGCCAGATTTTGCGGTGAAGAAAGATGCCAACCCGGGCTTTATCAACGAGGCCTGGACCCGGATAGACAAACCGGGCATCTATCGGGGCCAGTGTGCCGAGCTGTGCGGCAAGGACCATGGTTTTATGCCGATTGTGGTGATTGCCAAGCCGCAGGACGAGTATGACCAGTGGTTGCAGGCTACCAAGGTTGCCCAGCAGGAGGCGTATGAAGAAGAGCAGCGGTTGCTGGCAATGGAAATGTCGATGGACGAGCTGATGGAGCTGGGTGAACAAGTCTACGGTACCCGCTGTGCGATGTGTCACCAGGTTAACGGCAACGGGATCCCCGGTGCCTTCCCTGGCCTTGCCGGTCAGGGCGTATCTGTCGATCCGGCGAAAAAGCTCGAGCATATCAGTGTTGTTGTCCATGGCAAGAGCGGCACGGCCATGCAGGCCTTCGGGCCGCAGCTGAGCCTGAAGCAACTGGCGGCAGTCATTACCTATGAGCGTAATGCCTGGGACAACAATACGGGTGAGACGGTTCAGGCGGCAGAAGTGCAGGCTGTCCTCAATGGTGAAGAGCTTTAAGGGAGATTGAGAGAATGACGGATATGCTGCGTGAACAGACCGAGGTCGAAGAGACACAGATCCATCACGAACATCATCAGAGTGGGCTGAAACGCTGGCTGTTCACCACCAACCATAAAGATATTGGCTCGCTGTACCTGATCTTTAGCTTTGCGATGTTTCTGATCGGCGGGGCGATGGCCATGGTGATCCGCGCAGAGCTGTTCCAGCCTGGGCTGCAGTTGGTCGATCCGAACTTTTTTAACCAGATGACGACAGTTCACGGCTTGATCATGGTATTTGGTGCGGTTATGCCTGCCTTTACCGGGTTGGCCAATTGGATGATCCCGATGATGATTGGGGCGCCGGATATGGCATTGCCGCGAATGAACAACTGGAGCTTCTGGATTCTGCCCTTTGCCTTTTCGTTGCTGCTGGCTTCGCTGTTTATGGAAGGGGGCGGACCTAACTTCGGCTGGACCTTCTATGCGCCGCTGTCGACGATGTATAGTCCGGAAAGTACCGGCTTGTTCGTGTTTGCTATTCACATCATGGGGATCAGCTCCATTATGGGGGCCATCAACGTCATCGTCACCATAGTCAACCTCCGGGCACCGGGGATGACCTATATGAAGATGCCGCTGTTTGTCTGGACCTGGCTGATCACGGCCTTCCTGCTGATTGCGGTGATGCCGGTGCTGGCCGGGGCGGTGACCATGGTACTGACCGATAAGTATTTCGGTACCAGCTTTTTTGATGCGGCCGGGGGCGGCGATCCTGTGATGTTCCAGCACATCTTCTGGTTCTTCGGCCACCCCGAGGTTTATATCATGATTTTGCCGAGTTTCGGTATCATTTCAGCTATTATCCCGGCATTTTCACGTAAGAAGCTTTTTGGTTACAGTTCGATGGTGTATGCCACGGCCTCGATAGCCGGTCTGAGCTTTTTAGTATGGGCACACCATATGTTCACCACCGGGATGCCGGTGGCGGCCGAGTTGTTCTTTATGTACTGCACCATGCTGATCTCGGTGCCGACTGGGGTCAAGGTCTTTAACTGGGTGGCCACCATGTGGCGAGGGTCGCTGACCTTCGAGATACCTATGATGTTTGCCATCGCCTTTATCGTGCTGTTTACCATCGGTGGTTTCTCGGGCCTGATGCTGGCCATTACCCCGGCTGATTTCCAATATCATGATACCTACTTTGTGGTCGCGCACTTCCACTATGTCCTGGTGTCGGGGGCGATCTTCTCGATTATGGCGGCGGCCTATTACTGGCTGCCCAAGTGGACCGGCTACATGTTCGATGAAAGGCTGGCGAAATGGCACTTCTGGTGCTCGATTGTCTCGGTCAATATTCTGTTCTTCCCGATGCACTTCCTTGGTCTGGCCGGGATGCCGCGCCGGATACCGGATTATGCGCTGCAGTTTGCCGATATTAACGCGGTTGTCAGTATCGGCGGTTTCCTGTTCGGCTTTTCTCAGCTGATCTTCCTGGCCGTGGTCATCAAGTGTGTCCGTGGTGGTGAGAAGGCGTCGGCCAAGCCGTGGGACGGTGCAGAAGGGCTGGAGTGGACTGTGGCTTCACCGGCGCCGCACCACACCTTCTCTACACCGCCGAA
>NZ_JAKRFQ010000039.1 GCF_022347985.1 Photobacterium sp. OFAV2-7 | reverse complement strand
TGAAAGAACGGCCCTTGTCTCAGGGCTGGTTCAGGTAGAAGACATTATTACAGCAATTACCGATGCCGGTTACGGTGCCGAGCAGAGCGAGGATGAGCAAAGCCGCCGCCAGCGGCAACAACAGCAAAATGAGCAAACCTTCCGACGCCACCTGCGCAATGCCTTTATTGCCCTCGGTGCCGGGATCCCGATGATGGCCTGGGGGGTATTTGGCGGCAACATGATGATCACTTCAGTCACCAGCCAGATCAGCTGGGGGCTCGTCGGCCTGCTAACATTCTTCCTGTTATTTACCATCGGACGACATTTCTATATCAACAGCTGGAAGGCCTTCAAGCACCACCGCGCCACCATGGACACCCTCGTCGCCCTTGGCACGGGTTCTGCCTGGCTCTACTCGATGCTGGTCGTCATCATTCCGGATATCTTCCCGATGCAGGCCCGGCATGTATATTTCGAGGCATCCGCGATGATCCTTGGCCTCATCACCCTAGGCCACGCCCTTGAAGCCAGAGCCCGGAGCCGCACCTCGAAAGCCCTCGAGCAACTGATTGATCTGCAGCCTCAGACAGCCATTGTCGTGAGCCAAGAAGGTGAGCAGGAAGTGCCTCTGGCAGAAGTACAAACCGGCATGTTGCTACGCCTGTACCCCGGTGCCAAGGTGCCAGTCGATGGCACCATCGAAAGCGGCCAGAGCTATCTCGACGAATCCATGCTGACCGGCGAACCACTCCCGGCCAACAAACAGCAAGGCGACAAACTTCATGCCGGTACCATTAACCAGGACGGCAGTCTGCTGTTTCGTGCCGAGCAAATTGGTAACGACACCATGCTGGCACGAATTATCAGCCTGGTGCGTCAGGCCCAAAGCAGTAAACCAGCCCTTGCCCGCCTGGCTGATACCATCTCGGCGATTTTTGTCCCTGCAGTAATGATCATTGCCATCTTAACGGCCATGATCTGGTATTACTTTGGCCCGGCCCCATCCTCAATTTATATGCTGGTCACTGCAACTACGGTGCTGATCATTGCCTGCCCGTGTGCGTTAGGGTTGGCAACACCAATGTCGGTCACCGTCGGGGTTGGCAGAGCCGCAGAACACGGCGTGCTAATCCGCGATGCCGAAGCAATGCAGGTTGCAGCCGGTATCGATACGGTGGTACTGGATAAAACAGGTACATTGACAGAAGGCAGGCCTCAGGTCATTGACTGTCGCAGCTACGGCACCAACGAAGATCACCTGCTTGCCCTCTCAGCCAGTCTGGAGCAGGGTTCCGAGCACCCGCTTGCCAAGGCGATCGTCAATGCAGCCACAACTCGAGAGCTGCCTCTGTCAGCCCAGTCCGAATTCAAGGCAATGCCCGGCTTCGGCGTTATAGGAACTGTCGACGGGCACCAGCTAGCACTCGGCAACCAAAAGCTAATGACGAAAAACAACGTAGATATTGGTCAGGCGGCTGTGGATGCCGAAGCCATTGCCAGCCAGGGAGCAACCCCTATCTATGTGGCCATCGACAATCAGCTGGCAGGAATATTGGGCGTCAGCGATCCGCTAAGAGCTGATTCCGTAGCGGCCATCCACCGACTGAAAAAAATGAAGCTCGATGTGGTTATGTTGACTGGTGATACAGAAACCACCGCCAGGGCAATTGCTCACCAAGCAGGTATAGATACGGTGATCGCCGGAGTATTGCCTGACGGCAAGGCGGCCAAAATTGCCGAGCTTCAACAACAAGGCAAACGCGTTGCTATGGTTGGTGACGGGATCAATGATGCCCCGGCGTTGGCGCAAGCCGAAGTCGGTATTGCGATGGGCAGTGGTAGCGACGTGGCCATTGAAAGTGCCCAGCTGACACTGATCCGCCACTCCCTGCACGGAGTCGCCGATGCACTGCAGCTATCAGCCGCAACCTTAAAGAACATGAAGCAGAACCTGTTTGGGGCATTCGTCTACAACACCCTGGGGATCCCGGTTGCCGCAGGCATACTGTTCCCGCTGACAGGCACCTTGCTCAGCCCGGTTATTGCCGGAGCTGCGATGGCATTATCCTCTATCACTGTTGTCAGCAATGCTAACCGGCTACGGCTATTCAAACCCGACCATCAGGAGAACTAATATGATTGCACTTATCGGCTTGGCTGCCATCGCGTTTATTGTCTGGTGGTTCTGGTTGCACCCAGCCACCAAGAGCTAGCGGCAGGATTTTATCGGCCTATCCCGCATCCACTGTCTCTCCTGTTAGCCATAATTACAGATAACTGATATAACCCAATCAGTTATCTGTCTCATTTCGCTACGGTGATCATGTTTAAATCTATTTTATCCAAAGCGCTGCTCTTACTGCCTTTTGTAACGGCCAGCGCAATAGCTGAGCCCTTGGTCTGGCTGGCCAAGGATTCACAACGCCAGTTTGTTCTATTGGGCTCAATTCATGCCGGAGAACAAGACTTCTACCCATTGCCCCAGGCTTTTCTCGACTACTGGCCCGAAGCTGACGGTCTGGTTGTCGAGGCAAACATTCTTAAATCCAGTGATGTCACTATCAACCGGGACATTCCGACCTCAGATACCCTGCTCGACAACAATGACAAGGAAATACTGTCAGATATTGCCAAGCAGGCAAAACTCCCCTACCTGTCACTGATTCATAGCCCGCCCTGGCTGGCAGCCATGAACCTGCAAATGGCCATGGTATCTCAGGCAGGTCTGAGCCCGCTCCAAGGTGTTGATGTCGTCCTGCTTCAAAGGGCACATGAGCAGCAACTCCCCATTCTGGAACTCGAAAGCGTCAGCCAGCAAGTAGCCCTTATGGAAAACTTGCCTGATTATGGCGAGGACCTCCTGCTCAGCACTATTCGTGAATGGAGTGCAATGCAAACGGAGCTCAATTGCCTTGTCTCGGCGTGGAAAGCAGGCGATCTCCAACACCAGTTGTCCTTGATGGAAGAAAGCCAATATTCAGACGAAACCGAAGAGAAGCTAATATTCGAACGCAACCGTGACTGGGTAAAACAGCTGACCAACAAGGCAGGTTACCAGCAGGGCACTTACCTTGTCGTTGTCGGGGCGATGCACATGCTTGGTAAACAAGGGCTACCAGCGCTATTGGAAAAGCAGGGCTTTACCCTCAAACGACTAACAGAAGGTGATAAGTCTCAATGTGAATTAGGAGGTTAAGAGCTTGGGATGCGCTGCCAAACTGCGCTATTCACCACCGATAAACAGATGCAAAAAAGCCCCGTCAAATGACGAGGCTTTAGAATAGTGGTCGGTGAAGAGGGATTCGAACCCCCGACCCTCTGGTCCCAAACCAGATGCGCTACCAAACTGCGCTATTCACCGACTAAATTGGCTTTTGGTGTACCCCGCCGAGGGTCGCCCTCTGGTCCGCCATTCCTGAAATCAGGATGCTCTACCAAGGTGTGCTATTCACCGACTGTATATGTTTGACATCGTATCCGATGATGTCTGCCTGGTAATACCCGACAAATTGAAGAGTGGTCGGTGAAGAGGGATTCGAACCCCCGACCCTCTGGTCCCAAACCAGATGCGCTACCAAACTGCGCTATTCACCGACTGTATATGTTTGACATCGTATCCGATGATATCTGCCCGGCAATGCCCGACAAATTGAAGAGTGGTCGGTGAAGAGGGATTCGAACCCCCGACCCTCTGGTCCCAAACCAGATGCGCTACCAAACTGCGCTATTCACCGACTGTATATGTTTGACATCGTATCCGATGGTATCTGCCCGGCAATGCCCGACAAATTGAAGAGTGGTCGGTGAAGAGGGATTCGAACCCCCGACCCTCTGGTCCCAAACCAGATGCGCTACCAAACTGCGCTATTCACCGACGAATCACCAGCAGTATCACTGCTGAGGCCGCTTATAATACTCGCAAGTTAAATTTACGCAAGTATTACGCCGGATTTTTTTCCGTTCTCAATTCGTTTGCTCATCTAAGCATCAAAACCAAGGAAAAACTAACAGTTAAGTGATCTCAGACTCATCTTTAGAACAGTTATTAAACAATGCGCCTACCATTGATCCAGATCATCATAACATTTTTGTTGCATTAGGTATCGTGTAGCCACTATCCCACGACTTAAAGGACTTAACATGGATTTTTGGTTAGATCTCCTATTTGGCAATGCCGTCGGACTGTCTTCAATGATCGTGATCTTCGGAGCCTTGGGATTAATGCTATTTTTCGGTGGTTACTTTGTCTACAAAGCACTATCGGCACCTTCTCCTCACTAGAGCCAATTAGCAAACTAATTTGCTTGCACCAGGGTCAAAGTGTCGGTCTTGACCCTGGATTTCTTTTTGTGCCGGAGTGAAATGGTTATAATCAGTTTAACCATAGTCAAACTCCGTACCACCATGTCAGATTCCGATGAACTCGATCTCTTTCGTGAGATGATGGCCGATGTCTCGCCAATCAAACAAGACCAAGTAGAAACTGTTCATAAACATCAGGTTACTGATGCGCATATCGCTCGCCGACTTGCCGCTCAAACCCTGTCAGACAGTGATCCCGAATATCTGTCGCTTGACTACGCCAAAATGCTCAAGCCAGATGATATGGTTGAATTTAAACGTGATGGCGTTCAGGACGGTGTATTTCGCAAGCTCCGCTTGGGTAAATACGATCTTCAGGCCCGGTTGGATTTACACCGCAAGACACTCAAGCAAGCACGTGACGAGATCCTCCACTTTCTCAAGCAATGCCAGCGAATGGACATCCGCACGGTGATCATCGTTCACGGTAAAGGTGAACGTTCCGATCCCCCAGCCCTTATGAAGAGCTATGTCGCCACCTGGCTGGAGCAAATATCCGATGTTATGTGCTTTCACTCGGCCCTGCGACAGCATGGCGGAAACGGAGCCTTGTACGTCATGCTCAAGAAAAGCCCGGAGCGCAAACTCGAAAACCGAGAACGGCACCAAAAGCGACATAACTAGCAGGCAGAGCATCTCGCATCGACGAAAAAGAGGAGCCAATGGCTCCTCTTCGGCTATTTGCTATACCCAAACTACCTCAAGATGCTCTTTTCAGCGAGAGTTACTTGGCTTTTAGGCTAGGCGCCGATTAGAAAATCTAGTGATTCTAAATTAATAATCGGTAACAACGCATAGAAGCCCCTATCTATTTAATAGAACTGGAACTCGCCCTTTGGGAGTGAGCCAGCGCGCCCATTTCTGTGTCAAATAACGTTGAAAGGGGCTACATTCCTACCGTTATTTTCCTTGAACTGAACACGCTGGTCTCACTCTGAACCCTGCATCTTGAGGTAATTGGGGTATACACCTTGTTATGCCGTTATCACCACCCGCAATGCCAGCAAAATCAGCACTACACCTGACAACCTGTCAATCAGCTGGGCCTTAGCACGTAGCTTGTCCAGTACTTTAGGGTTGGAAAGTACAAACGCAATCAGGGTATACCAGAGGCCATCCACCAGCAGCGGGGTAGCAACAATAACCGCCCGGCTGGTTACTTCGGTACCCACGGCTACAAACTGGCTAAACAAAGCCAGAAAGAACAAGGCGAGTTTAGGATTGAGCAGTGAAATCATCAATCCGTCACGGGCAGCTTTCTTGAGATCAACCTGCTTACCTGCCGCCAGCTTTGCGGCAACGCCACCTTTGGAACGCAAAGCGTTAACGCCTAAATACGCAAGATATGCGGCACCTGCGTAGGTGATCACCGAAAATAATGTCGGTGACTGCTTGAGCACAACGGCAAGACCCAGCAAGGTCAGCAAGGCATATACACCAACCCCCAGGGCATGCGACCAGGATGTCACCACACCATGCAGCCTTCCTCCGGCCAGACTATGCTTTGCGACAACCGCCAGGCTCGGTCCCGGCGACATCGCCCCGAGCATACAAATCATTAATAACGAAAGCCAAATACTGAATGTCATCTTCTACTCCTTAAGCTGACATTCAAGGTAACAGCCAAAAGCTATTATCTGAAATCAAAAGAAATCATCTCCGCTATGATTTTAAATCATACTGATGGAATACATAGAGCTTCGCAGCACATCTAAGACCTGCTCTCTCAGCCAGCAATGCGCGGCATCACTGTCATACTTCGGGTGCCACAGCAGCCAGTATCGGTGTTCCGGGGCCGGTATTGGCAACGACACATAGGTGATAGGAAACAGGCGCTTCATGTTAAACGCGATATGTTCGGGGATCACCATCAGCATATCGGTGCGGCAGACAGTGTGAAAAGCTGAACCGAAAAACGGCACGGAGAACTGAATATTACGGGTAAGCCCCTGCTCGGCAAGGTTGTGATCGACAAAGCTGTCCTTGTCTCCCCCGCCCGACACCCTTAAGTGATTATATTGCACAAACTCATCAACAGTCAGTGAGGCCTTGTTTACCAGCGGGTGATCACTGCGCATGACACAGACCGGATAATCTGCACCGATGGAGCCCCCGCACAGCCCCACCGGGATCTCGGGCAACATCGTAGAAACCAGCTGGATATCCAGCTCAGCCAGCCGGGCAAACTGCTCCGGTGACCACAGCTGATAAGCCAGACTAAGCTTAGGGGCCTGCTGCTGAAGACGCTCCACAATATCAGGCAGAATATATTGAGCCACATAATCTGATGACGACAATACGACTTTTCCCTGCCACTGCGCCGGATCGAAGTCATCACTGGCAAATAGCGACTGGCACTCAGCCAGCACCCCGTCCAGTTTGTGCTTGAGCTGCTCGGCCTTGGGAGTCGGCAACAGGCGATTACCGTCTCTCACCAACAAAGGATCATTAAACAGCTCTCGCAGTTGATTAAGCTGACGGCTTACTGCCGACTGGGTGATATAAAGCCGTGCTGCCGTGCGGCTGACATGGCACTCATCAAGTAAAACCTGAAGAGTGCGCAGCAGGTTGAGGTTTGTATGCTTATCCATAGCAAAGCTTGGTTACCGTAGACTAGCCATGAGTGTTTTTAGCGATCGGCGCAAAGCTGCCACGAGTCAGAGACAACAAATCAGCCGGTGCCAGTTCAATCTCCAGCCCGCGTCGCCCGGCGCTCACACAAATAGTGTCGAACTGCTCGGCCGATTGATCAAGAAAAGTCGGCAGACGCTTTTTCTGCCCTAGCGGACTAATGCCTCCGAGAATATACCCAGTCGTCTTCTCGGCAATCTGAGGATCGGCCATATCCGCCTTCTTGCCACCAGCGGCTTTGGCCGCCGACTTCAAATCCAGCATACCGGCTACCGGCACAATCGCCACCGCCAGTTTCTTCGGATCGCCGTTCAGGGAAAATAACAGCGTCTTGAATACCCGGTAGGATCCTGACCGAGCACCTCTGCCGCCTCCAGGCCAAAGTTCGTGTTGGCCGGATCATGATCATACTGGTGAACGGTATAGTTGATTTTTTGCTTTTTCGCGAGGTTGATTGCTGGCGTCATGGTGATCTCTGATCGGTTAACACATAGGAGATCAATATATCCAACCTATGGGTAATAAAAAACTATTTGCTATAAAAACGTTCTGCAACAAAAAAGCCCCGGTATACGACCGGGGCTCAGAGTCATAATACACCTTTCAGGCATATTATTAAGGGGGGGATTATTTGTAAATCATCTCGCCTTTAGGCGCGTACTTGTTCACATCAATCGGGCTGTTAGCCTGCAGGAACTCTTTCAGTACTTCCGCATCAACAAAACCAGTGTTTACGTGACCTGGGTGGCCAGTTACTTTCGGATAACCGTCACCACCAGCAGCATTGAAGCTTGGGATAGTGAAACGGTAAGTCTCAGTCAGGCTCAGAGGTTTGCCGCCAATCTTAACGTTGCTCACTGCACCGTTCTGAACAGTCATAGAAATACCGTAAAACTGTGCGTAGGCACCTGAGTCAACAGGCTTAGTTGCAACGGCATTCAGGTAGTCCATGATTTCTTTACCGCTCATGTCGGTATAGGTCACGATGTTGCCAAATGGCTGTACAGTCAGAACGTCTTTATAAGTGATATCGCCAGCTGCGATAGAGTCACGTACACCACCAGAGTTCATTACAGCAAAGTCGGCTTTCGCGCGCTGCATGTGAGAAGCGGCAATCAGGCGGCCCAGGTTAGTCTGCTTGAAGCGAACAACATTACGATCACCTTCCAGCTTACCGTTTGACTCAGAGATCTTAATGTTCAGCTGAGCCTGACCACGCTCCTGGTAAGGTTGAAGGAATGTTTTCACTTCTTCGTTCTGGGCAATCTCGTCTTCGATGAATACGCGCTTCTTGCTACCGTCAGCCAGCTTCACTTTCTTCTTCAGGTTCACAGGGATCAGATCATAGCTGACCATCTGTAGCTCCCCGTTCTTGAATTCAAAATCAGCACGGCCAACGTATTTGCCCCATTCGTGTGCCTGAACAATCCAGGTACCGTTCTGCTGATCCGGCTGACACTCATCACCCGGATTGAAGTTCTTGTTGTACATGTTAGGACCTTCCATGCAGACAGGCTCTTGCGAGTGGCCACCTACAATCATGTCCAGATCACCTTCCTCAAGGTAACGAGCCAGCGCAACATCACCCGGTGCGTTAACACCACGATTGCCATTTTCATAGTGGCCCATATGAGTCGCTGCGATGATAACATCTGGGTTTTCAGTCTCTTCCAGCTCAGCAATCAGCTTTTTCGCTTCTGCTTTAGGATCACGGAAGTCAACGCCGCCAATGTACTCAGGGTTACCAATCTTAGCTGTATCTTCCGTTGTCAGACCGATAACAGCAATCTTAATGCCCTGCTGCTCAAAGATCTGGTATGGTTGGAACAAACGCTCGCCAGTTTCTTTATCATAGATATTCGCCGACAGCATCGGGAACTCTGCCCACTCTTCCTGCTTGCGCAGTACTTCCAGCGGGTTATCAAACTCATGGTTACCCAATGCCATTGCATCGTAACCCAGCATGTTCATGCCTTTGAAATCTGGTTCAGCGTCCTGCAGATCAGACTCTGGCACACCGGTGTTGATATCACCACCTGACAGAAGCAACGTAGTACCACCCTGAGCCGCCACTTCTGTACGGATCTGGTCAAGCAGTGTCTTACGTGCAGCCATGCCGTATTCACCGTATTTGTTCTGCCAGAAACGACCGTGGTGATCATTGGTGTGAAGAATGGTCAGTTTATAAGTTTCGTCAGCCTGCCAAGATGGTGCCGTACTATCAGCCTGGCTTGCACAACCAGACAGTGTAGCCAGTACCGCAGCTGTTAATGCTGTTTTGGCAAATAAGCGTTGCTTCATGGGGATCCCCTTAACCAATAATATTATTATGATGCCAAGCGATGCGGGAGCTGTCCTTTCGCGACAAGTTCAAAAGGGCCTTTTTACTCTTTCGCCTAGCATTACCACTCGCTACCACTCATCCTTGGGAAGGTATAAGTAGCTGTTTATATTGTTTCAATAAGCGCAAGTTTAAATTAAACGATGATCAGTTTTCTGTTGATTTCATAAAACTGTTGACCAGATCACCATACAAGCAATAAATTTTCACTAACACCTGATAACGCGCAAAAAAATACCTCGCAGTTGCGAGGCATTTGATACACTTTCGGGCTTTTTTACAGCTTTATCATTTACATAGCCCGACAATCAGGCATTAACCAATTGACGGGATGGATGTTTGACAAACACAGCAACGATAGCCGCAATCGCCAGGAAGAAGCAGTAGTACGAATGGCTGACCACCTCTAACGGCGACAGACCAAATACCGAGCCTAGCAATAGTGCCTGCGCACCATACGGCAGCACCCCCTGGATCACGCAAGAGAAAATATCCAGCAAGCTAGCCGAACGACGTGGCGTCACGCCATTTTCAACCGCCAGCTCTTTGGCTACCCCACCAGAAACAATAATGGCAACGGTGTTATTGGCCGTGCAGCAGTTAGTCAGGCTGACCAAACCGGCAATCCCCAACTCGCTGGCTCGAAGGTTCTGTCCTTGCGTGTGCGCTTTGCTAAAGACACGGATAATACGGCTGATCAACTGGGTAAGGTAGGCTAGGCCCCCCTGTTGGCGCATCAACTCACTAATGCCGCCAATGAGCATCGAGAGCAAGAAAATTTCCTGCATATTGCCAAAGCCGGCATAGATGTCCTTGCCATAAGATGACAGACTATACTCAGGCGTGGCAAACAGCCCAACACCACCCGCCAGCAGAATACCAATACTCAAGACAACAAAGACATTCATCCCTGAAACGGCCAGTACTAAGATAGTGATATAAGGCAGCACCTTCAGCCACTCAACCTCGGTTGCTGCCGGAACTTCTGTTGCCGTACTGCTGAACATGAATAGCACAACGGCAATAATGGCTGCCGGAAGTGCGATACGGATATTCTCACGGAACTTGTCTTTCATCTGACAACCCTGCGAGCGGGTTGAAGCAATCGTGGTATCCGAAATAATCGACAGGTTGTCACCAAACATCGCACCGCTCAGAACCACACCAGCCGTTAACGCCACATCCATACCAGCGGCCTGGGCTATGCCCAAAGCAACTGGCGCAACTGCCGCAATGGTTCCCATAGAGGTCCCCATCGCCGTCGCAATGAATGCTGATATTACAAAAATCCCGGGCAGGATCATGCTGGCAGGGAGCATAGACAAACCCAGGTTAACCGTCGCGTCAACGCCGCCGGTGGCTTTGGCGACCGAGGCAAACGCACCAGCCAGCAGATAGATCATGCACATAGCGATAATATCGCTATGGCCGACACCACGCAGAAATTGTTCAATCGCCTTGTTGAGCTTCTCTTTGCTCAGCAGCAAAGCCACGATAACTGCAGGCAGAGCCGCAACCGGCGCCGGCAACTGGTAGAAGGCAAAATCTACCCCCTGCATGGTCAGATAACTTCCGACCCCAATAAACAGCGCAAGAAATACTCCTAGCGGCAGCAAAGCCAGTGCCGATGGCGTATTAATAGAATTATGTGATTGTGTTGTGTTCGACATGATGACTACAGGACATCTATTTTAGAATTTGCCCTAGACTAGAGTGTCACTCTGGATGTGTCAACATCTAGACGTCTAAACATCTAGATATATTTATAATCTTACGATTATCTCTACCTCGCCTTATATGCAAAAAATTTGTATGCAATCACAATAATTCGGATGGCGTTTTCACCCCATAAATATATCATATACAGTCTACCGTACCATAAATAGACAGCCTCAATGAATCTAACACTAAAACATAAATTACTCGGATGTGTTTTCTCAGCCATCATACTTATTGCCGGGGGCTTGATATGGCTCGCCTCCAATGAGCTCTTCTCTCAAAGCCGGAGCGGTATCTATGCCCGCGCCACCAGCCTGACCAATATCGCCACTGACACGATCGGCTACTGGCTAGAGGAGCACAAAATTATCGTCGGCTCAGCCGCCCAACTCTCCGATCTGGAGCAACTTCCCACTGTAATGGAACAAGCCAAGGAAATTGGCCAGTTCAACGATGTCTTCTTTGCGGATCTAAAGGGAAACCTGTTCATCGCGGGCAACCACACCACCCCATTAGATAACTTTGATGCCCGAACTCGTGACTGGTATCAGCAGGCCATGAACACATCATCGGTTAGCACATCCGCGCCCTATAAAGGAACAGCAAATGGCAAGCCGATGCTGACCTTCTCCGCCCCAGTCAAGCTCAATGGCCAGACAGTCGGTGTGATTGGTGCAGATATTACCTTGGATTACTTACAGAAAACGATCACCGGCTATGATGTCGGAAAGAGCTCCAATGCCATGTTGCTAACTCGTCAGGGCGATATTTTGGCTTACTACAAAAGTCAGCTCGCACTTCAGCCGCTCACCGACATTGCCCCAGAACTGACTGTCAGCCAAATACACGACGCCATGGCCGAGCAAAGCATTCAGATCTTTGAACAAAACAACCAGCAGAAGCTGATTTACTTCGGCGGAATTAATAATAGCGACTGGATCTTTGCCGTCGAAATGGATCGGGCTACGGAAGAGGCCAGCCATAACCAGCTACTGAAAAACCTGATTATCACCGGCATGATCGGCACTCTGCTAGCATTGCTGACCGTGTCTATGCTGGTCAACTACCTGTTCCGTGATTTGGGCAAAGTATCCGCCGCTTTGGCCGACATCGCCAACGGAGAAGGTGATCTAACTCAGCGCCTGCAACCTCACAGCAATGATGAAATTGGTCAGTTGGCCAATAACTTCAACCGTTTCCTGGATAACATGCACGGTATGATCAGCCGACTGAGCCAAATGTCGGGCTCACTAGCCGAACAAGCCCACGATACGGCAAACCATGCCCAGCAGCGCAGCCAGCGCATTCAGCAGCAGCAAGATGAAATCAATATGGTCGCCACGGCCATTACCGAAATGGCCACAGCCACCCAGGAAATTGCCAACAACGCCGAAAACACCGCCCAAACCTCAGAAAAAACGGTCTCCCATGCCCAACTTGGTGCTGGGGAAGTGGACAAGAGCCAGCATTCAATCAGCAACCTGGCCCATGAAGTTGATAACGCTACCGAGGTGATCAAGGCACTCGATCATCACGCCCAGAATATTAATAGCATTCTTTCCACCATTCAGGACATTGCCGAGCAGACCAACCTGCTGGCATTGAATGCAGCAATAGAAGCAGCTCGCGCCGGAGAGCAGGGTCGAGGCTTTGCCGTTGTCGCCGACGAGGTGCGGATCCTCAGCCAGCGCACCCATTCCTCGACTAAGGAAATCCAGCAAACTATCGAGACGCTGCAACAAACGACCAGCGAAGCGGTTTCCATTATGAGTGACAGCAAGCTGCTGGCCGAAACCAGTGTCACCGATGCGGTCAGCCAGTACCAGCCTCGGCCATATTACCCAGTCGGTCAACCAAATCAGCGATATGGCTACCCAAATCGCCTCGGCTGCCGAAGAACAATCACTGGTAACATCAGAAATTACCCGCAATACCGAGGCTGTCAAGGAGGTCTCTGATCAGCTCGCCCATGAGGCAAATGAAGCCAGCGAGCAAGCGATTCAGCTTTCGGAGCTATCGACCAGTCTCCGCAAGGAAATCGCCCGTTTTAAGCTTTAACAAATAATTCTGACTTGCACACTTAGTCAGTTGCTGACTAAAAACATGCCGCCATTGCCACCAGCACTGGCGGTATTTTTTTGACGAAAACATCCCATAGGCGTCAAAAAAAACACACCAATACTCAACTAGTTACCCATTATATGATGCACGTCACTTTTCCGTGCATATTGATTAAAATATCTATAAAATTCCACCCAACCAATCCCCCCCTATATTCTGCCTTTAAGACTGAATAAAAATGAAACTATCATTAAAACAAAAACTAATAGGAGCCAGCTTGTCTGCAGTGGTTGTTATGGCAACCGCCCTGACCTGGCTAGCTGCCGATCAGCTTTTTGAGCAAACCCGCAGTGGCATCTACTCACGGGCCGAAAGCCTTTCTGCTGCCGCAACCGAAGGGATCTCAGACTGGATCTCAATTCGTAGTGACATTGCCAAAGCGTTCAATGACTACAGCACCGAGAACAATGTCGTCCCATTTTTGCAGCAGGCCCGTAAGGCCGGCGGCTTTGATGATATTTTCCTGGGTACACCTGCAGGCGGCATGTACCGCTCGCACCCAGAACGTAACCGTGCCGATTACGACCCGCGTACCCGCCCTTGGTATCGCGATGCCCAAAACGCCGGTACACAAATCATTACAACGGCTTATCAGGATGCCATTACCAACGCCCTACTGGTCACTATCGCCGAGCCGGTAATGAACAACGGTACTATGGTGGGTGTCGTCGGTGCCGATGTATTGATCGATCAGCTGATCAAAGACGTAATCAACCTTGATGTCGGCAAAAACGCCTACGCCATGCTACTTAACAAGCAAGACAATACCTTCCTGGCCCACCCTGACGAATCGCTGCTGCTTCAGCCGATCAATAGCTATAGCAATGAACTGAACATGGGCCGCATTGAGTCGGCAATTCAGTCAAACCGCATTGAAGTCGTCACAATTAACGGCGAGGAAAAGCTGCTGCACTTTGCCAATGTCCCTGGCACCAGCTGGATCCTTGGCCTTGAGATGGACCGCACAACGGAAGAAGCCAGCCACACCAGCCTGCTGCGCCAGCTTATCATCACCTCAATCATTATTACTCTGATTGTCGTTAGTGCCGTTGCCTGGCTAGTCGGCTTCCTGTTCCGCGATTTGGGCCGCGTATCCCAGGCTCTGGCTGAGATAGCGACCGGCGAAGGCGATCTGACTCAGCGCCTTGAACCACGCAGTGATGACGAAGTTGGTCAGCTGGCACACAACTTCAACCGCTTTGTCGGCAACATGCACGGTATGGTTTCGCGTCTGCAGGAAGTGTCGAGCTCGCTGACCCAGCAAGCCCACATTACCGCCTCACAGGCCGAAGAGCGCAGTACTCGAATTCAGCACCAGCAAGACGAAATCAACATGGTGGCGACGGCAATCAACGAGATGGCAGCCGCAACCCAGGAAATTGCGGGCAATGCAGATAATACTGCCCGTACCTCAAGCGAAACCGTAGAAGTCTCTGAGCACGGTTCGGTACAGGTTGGCCAGAGCCAACAGTCGATTACCGGTCTAGCCGGTGAAGTAGATACGGCTACCGATGTGATTGGCGAACTCAATACCCATGCCCAGAGCATCAACACCATCTTGTCGACCATTCAGGGCATTGCCGAGCAAACTAACCTGCTGGCACTGAATGCTGCCATCGAGGCTGCTCGTGCTGGCGAACAAGGCCGCGGCTTTGCCGTAGTGGCCGATGAAGTGCGTGTGCTGAGTCAGCGTACTCATGCCTCGACGCAGGAAATCCAGCAGATGATCGAAACCCTGCAGCAGACCACCGGCCGCGCCGTAGGCATCATGGAAGACAGCCGCCGTCTGGCTGAAACCAGTGTTGATGATGCCAATGCCGCTTCTGCGAGCCTGTCGCAAATTAACAGCGCCGTGACCAACATTAGCGATATGGCCACTCAGATTGCCTCTGCCGCTGAAGAGCAGTCTTCGGTAACGTCCGAAATCGCCCGCAATACCGAGGGAATCCGCGATGTATCCAATGAGCTTGCGGTAGAAGCT
>NZ_JAKRFQ010000390.1 GCF_022347985.1 Photobacterium sp. OFAV2-7 | reverse complement strand
GATCCTCAATTTCATCGCCCACTACATTATTTCTAATAACAAGGTAAACAAGGAGTTCCTCGACAAGCACGTCAATATTCGCAAGGGTGACACGGATATCGGCTACGGCTTGCGTCCGACCCACCCGCTGGAAAAAGCCGCTAAAAACCCTGGCAGTAAGAAGTCGACGCCGATGAGCTTCGATGACTATGCCAAGTTCGTTTCGACCTATACCGCGGAATATACCTCCGAGCTGTCGGGGGTACCGGTTGATCAGCTGAATGAGCTGGCAGAGATGTACGCGGATCCTGATGTTAAGGTTGTGTCTTACTGGACAATGGGCTTTAACCAGCACACCCGCGGAGTCTGGGCCAACAACCTTGTTTATAACATTCACCTGCTGACCGGTAAGATCTCCAAGCCCGGATGCGGACCATTTTCACTGACCGGTCAGCCATCGGCCTGTGGAACCGCGCGTGAGGTTGGTACATTTGCCCATCGCCTACCGGCCGATATGGTGGTGATGAATCCCAAGCACCGTGAGATGTGCGAAACCAAGTGGAACATTCCGGCCGGGACGATTCCGCCTAAACCCGGCTATCATGCGGTGCTTCAGGACCGGATGCTCAAAGACCGCAAGCTCAATGCCTACTGGGTGATGTGTAACAACAACATGCAGGCAGGACCTAATATTAACCAGGAGCGCCTGCCAGGCTATCGCGATCCGGCCAACTTTATTGTGACCTCCGATCCCTACCCAACTGTCACGGCCATGGCCTCGGATTTGATTTTGCCAACGGCTATGTGGGTGGAAAAAGAAGGTGCCTACGGTAATGCCGAGCGTCGAACTCAGTTCTGGCGTCAGCAGATTTCGCCACCGGGTGAGGCTAAGTCTGATTTGTGGCAGCTCATGGAGTTCTCCAAGCGGTTTAAGGTCGAGGAAGTGTGGCCGCAGGAACTGATTGCCAAGAAACCTGAGCTCAAAGGCAAGACACTGTTCGAAGTGCTGTTTGAGAACGGCACTGTCAATAAGTTCAGTACTGACGAGCTGGCGGCGGATCAGCTCAATGACGAATCGCGTGACTTTGGCTTCTATGTCCAGAAAGGCCTGTTCGAAGAATATGCCTACTTTGGCCGTGGTCATGCCCACGATTTGGCTCCGTTCGATATGTATCACCAGTCTCGTGGTTTGCGCTGGCCTGTAGTCGATGGCAAGGAAACCGTCTGGCGTTATGCCGAAGGCTATGACCCTTATGTTAACAAGGGCGAAGAATTTGCCTTCTACGGTAAGCCGGATAAGAAAGCCGTGATCTTTGCGTTGCCTTACGAGCCGGCTGCGGAATCACCGGACGAGGAGTACGACCTATGGCTCTCCACTGGTCGGGTACTCGAACACTGGCATACCGGTTCGATGACTCGCCGTGTGCCTGAGCTTTACCGTTCGTACCCCGATGCTGTGGTTTATATGCATCCGCTGGATGCCAAGAAGCGCGGTCTGCGCCGGGGCGATGCAATCAAGATTGCATCACGTCGCGGGGAAGTACTGTCCCATGTTGAAACAAGGGGACGGAACAGGGTGCCGCAGGGCTTGGTATATATGCCGTTCTTCGATGCCAGCCAGCTGACAAATAAGCTCACACTGGATGCCACGGA
Source organism: Photobacterium sp. OFAV2-7 (assembly GCF_022347985.1). Taxonomy (GTDB): domain Bacteria; phylum Pseudomonadota; class Gammaproteobacteria; order Enterobacterales; family Vibrionaceae; genus Photobacterium. The sequence goes on along the minus strand of NZ_JAKRFQ010000390.1, from coordinate 2,952 downwards.
TCCACTTTCCAAAGAAACCGACTTCAAGAAATGTGCGGTGAAAGTGGTTAAGGCCTAACAGACAGGAACAGAGCGATGAAGACTCCGCGCTTTAGAACTTCAGACAGCCGCCGGCGTTTCTTGCGAGATGCTGTGCGGACAGCCGTAGGCGTAGGTGCCGCGGCCACGGTATTGGGGTTGCAGTCTAGGCAAAGCCAGGCCGACGTCGGTGTACCGATCCGGCCTCCGGGGGCGCTGGATGAGCCTGATTTCCTTCAGGCGTGTCTGCGCTGTGGTTTGTGTGTACAGGCTTGTCCCTATGACACCTTGAAGCTGGCGACACTCCTCTCTCCGGTCGCGACCGGCACGCCGTATTTTACGGCTCGGGATATACCGTGCGAGATGTGTGAAGACATTCCCTGTGTTGTCGACTGCCCGAGTGGCGCCCTGGATCATGCCCTGACGGACATTGATGACGCCAGGATGGGAACGGCGGTACTGATAGACCATGAAACTTGTCTGAACTGGCTTGGCTTGCGATGCGATGTCTGCCACCGGGTTTGTCCGTTGATCGATGAGGCGATCACGCTTGAACCGATTCGAAACCAGCGAACGGGCTATCACGCCAAGTTTATCCCAACCGTGCACTCTGATGTCTGTACAGGCTGTGGTAAATGCGAACAGGCCTGTGTACTGGATGAAGCGGCGATAAAGGTGGTACCGACGGCGTTGGCGAAAGGACAGATGGGGCAGCATTACCGGTTGGGCTGGGAAGAAAAGGCCCGACAAGGTGAAAGCCTGGTCCCGGAAGATCTGACACTGCCCGTTCGCAAACCTGAAGGCACTGGGGGAGGTCAGTAATGGCTATACGCAATGCGAAAAATCATGCCAAAGATGCCGGCAAGGCAGCAGTGAAAACGCTGGGCTGGTGGAAGGCCCATCGCTTCTTGCTGCTGCGCCGAAGCTGCCAGCTACTGATTATCGGCTTGTTTATGGTTGGTCCGACACTGGGTGTACTGCGGGGCAACCTGTCATCAAGCACCCTGTTTGGCACCATACCCATGACGGATCCGCTGATCTTGCTGCAAACCCTTGCTGCCGGGCATCTGCCTGAGCTGACGGCCTTGCTGGGCGCTCTGATCGTGGTGGTGTTTTACGCCGTGATCGGGCCGCGGGTATTTTGCGGTTGGGTTTGTCCGTTGAATATGGTGACAGATCTGGCGGCATGGCTGAGGCGCAAACTGGGGCTCAAGGTCAGCTACAACTGGTCGTCTCGTCTGCGTTATTGGCTATTGCCAGTGTTGCTGCTGGGGAGTGCCGTGTCGGGCACTGTGCTGTGGAGCTGGATTGATCCGGTTGCCGCATTGCACCGTGGTTTGATTTTCGGCATGGGGGCGAGCTGGATCCTGATCGTGCTGGTTTTTGCGCTGGATCTGTTGTTAGTCGAGCACGGCTGGTGTGGGCATTTGTGTCCGCTGGGTGCGACTTACGGTGTGATAGGCAGCAAGAGCCTGCTCCGGGTAACGGCCACCAATCGCGAGGCCTGCAACAAGTGTATGGACTGCTTCAACGTGTGCCCCGAACCCGAAATACTGCGCCAGCCGCTTAAAGAGGGCGATCGTCGGGTGATGAGCCAGGACTGTATCAGCTGCGGGCGCTGCATCGATGTCTGTTCCGAAAAGGTATTGGAATTTAAAACAAGAATTGGAGCCAAATATGAAGGGTAAGTTTGTTGTGTCTGCACTGCTTGCAGCATTTGTTAGCTTAGCAGCATTCGCTGAGGTTACCTCGCTACGTGGCGATCAAGGTATTGGCGAGAGCAATGAGGTGGAGGCGATTAAGCAAGTGCCGAAAAAACAGGATCGTCTCGCACTTGATTATGTTAACCAGCCTCCGTTGATCCCGCACTCCACTGATCAGGTACAGCTTAATCCGAGCAATAATGGCTGCCTGGAATGCCACGATGTGGACAAGTACCGTAAATCGGGCGCACCACGTGTCAGCCCGACCCACTATATGGACCGTGACAACAAAATGCTGGGGGATGTGGCACCACGTCGTTATTTCTGTCTGCAATGCCACGTTACCCAGGTCGATGCGACACCATTGGTTGAAAATACCTTTCAGCCTGCCGGTAAATTTGGCCAATAGGAGGTTGTATGGGACTTAAGCTACCCGGCTTTATTCAGCGCTTCTGGATATGGTTCAGAAAACCGAGCCATTTCGCAATTGGAAGCATACTGACGGTAGGTATCGTGGTGGGGATCGTATTCTGGGGCGGGTTTAATACCGCAATGGAAATGACCAATCAGGAAGACTTCTGCATCAGTTGTCATGAAATGGAGAATAACGTCTATCAGGAATATGTCGGAACCATTCACTACAACAACCGCAGTGGTGTTCGTGCAACCTGCCCTGATTGCCATGTGCCCAAAGAGTGGGTGCCGAAAATGGTCCGTAAGATCCAGGCCAGTAAAGAACTCTACGCGAAAGCATTTGGTATCGTCGATACGCCTAAGAAGTTTGAGGATCATCGTTTTGAGATGGCTTCACGCGAGTGGGAGAGGATGAAGGCCAACGATTCGCAGGAGTGTCGTAACTGTCATAACTTCGAGTACATGGATCTCACTACCCAGAAGCCCGTTGCCTCCAAGATCCACAACGAGGCAGAAGATGCTGGTAAAACTTGTATAGACTGCCACAAAGGTATCGCACACCAGTTACCGAAAGGCCACAAAATAGAGAAAGCTATCTAGTCATATAGTAAGCAATGAAAATCCCCAACCGAGCAGTCGGTTGGGGATTTCTTTATCACAAGTTTGAGCTTGGTAGCCGCTGGTCGGCAACAAAACTTTGGTAGAGCTGCTTCAAAAGAGGTTTGTGACCTTTGCTTTCAAGGTACTTATCGACATCATTGCGCATACTGTCGGCAAAGAAGGCGCCAACAAACATGCCTTGATCCAGGCCGATGAT
>NZ_JAKRFQ010000389.1 GCF_022347985.1 Photobacterium sp. OFAV2-7 | reverse complement strand
CAGCTCATCAACCATACCGCGCAGGGCTTTGTTATCGGCGCCGTCTAGCTTGGAAATCAAGACTTTAACACCGTTGATGTCTTGCGCCTGATTGATAAGACCGGCACTTTCTTGTGCTGCCAGCTTATCTTTCAGTTGCTGAATTTCTTTCTCTAGCTGCTTGCTATGTGCAACCAGTGCACTTACTTTGGTTGCTACCGATGCCGCATCAGACTTCACCAGCGTCGCTGTTTCAGACAGCAGCGCTTCTTGCTTGTGCAGAGCTTCGATAGCCGCTTCACCCGTTACCGCTTCAATACGACGGATACCGGCTGCGATACCACCTTCAGAGATGATCTTGAACAGGCCAATATCACCGGTATTGTTGGCGTGGATACCGCCACATAGCTCGGTCGAGAATTCGCCCATGCTCAGCACGCGGACTTCGTCGTCGTACTTCTCGCCAAACAGCGCCATCGCACCTTTTTCCTTCGCCGCCTCGATATCCATAATATCGGTATCGATTGAGTGGTTCAGGCGGATCTGCTCGTTCACAACACGTTCGATTTCACGTAGTTGTTCAGGCTTCACAGCTTCCAGGTTCGAGAAGTCAAAACGCAAGGACTCAGGCTTAACCAGCGAGCCCTTCTGCGCCACATGCTCGCCCAGCAGGTTGCGAAGTGCGGCATGCAGCAAGTGCGTTGCGGAGTGGTTCAAGCTGATTGCCGCACGACGTGCTGCATCAACGGTCGCAGCCACCTTGTCGCCAACCTTCAGCTCACCTTCTGCCAGCGTACCTTTATGACCGATAGCATCACCAAACTTCTGAGTATCCGCGACATCAAACTGGATACCCGCCGCTGTCATCACACCGGTATCACCGCACTGACCGCCTGACTCGGCATAGAACGGCGTATTGTTCATCACAACCAGCGCTTCCTCACCGGCACTGATGCTCTCCACAGCTTCACCATCGCGGTACAGGGCAATAATCTCGCCTTCGCCGTCAGTGCCTGTGTAGCCACAGAACTCGGTGCTAGCGTCAACTTTAATCGCTTCGTTGTAGTCCACACCGAACTGACCGGCTTCACGCGCACGCTGACGCTGGGCTTCCATGGCATCGCTGAAGCCTTCTTCATCGATTGAGAAACCACGCTCACGAGCAACGTCGTTGGTCAAATCCGCCGGGAAACCGTAAGTATCATACAGTTTGAATACGGTCTCACCATCCAGCATCTTGCCGTCTAGGCTATCTAGCGCATCGTTCAAAATTGTCATACCACGGTCAAGAGTACGGCCGAAGTTGTCTTCCTCAATCTTCAGTACCTTCTCAACCATCGCCTGCTGTTTCTTCAGCTCTTCACCGGCAGTGCCCATGATCTCTGCTAGCGGGCCAACCAGCTTGTAGAAGAAGGCACCCTGGGCACCCAGCTTGTTACCGTGACGGACGGCACGACGGATAATACGACGCAGTACATAACCACGACCTTCATTTGACGGCATTACGCCATCAACAATCAGGTAGGCACATGAACGGATATGGTCAGCAACCACACGTAGCGACTGGTTCGACAGGTCTTCGTAACCAATCACCTCGGCGGCTTTTTTGATAAGGGTCTGGAAAATATCAATCTCGTAGTTCGAGTGGACGCCCTGCATGATCGCCGCAATACGCTCGATACCCATACCGGTATCAACTGACGGCTTCGGCAGTGGCTCCATGGTACCGTCAGCCTGACGGTTGAACTGCATAAATACGTTATTCCAGATTTCGATGAAACGGTCACCGTCTTCTTCAGGAGTGCCCGGACGGCCGCCCCAGATATGCTCACCGTGATCGTAGAAGATCTCGGTACACGGACCACAAGGGCCGGTGTCACCCATTTGCCAGAAGTTGTCTGACTCGTATGGCTTGCCGCCTTTCTTGTCGCCGATACGGACGATGCGATCCACCGGGATCCCCATCTCTTTGTTCCAGATGTCGAATGCCTCGTCATCGGTCTCGTAGACAGTGACCAACAGGCGGTCCTGAGGAAGCTTAAGTACGTCGGTCAGAAACTCCCACGCATACTTAATGGCATCTTGCTTGAAGTAGTCGCCGAAGCTGAAGTTACCCAGCATCTCGAAGAAGGTATGGTGACGGGCGGTAAAACCGACGTTTTCTAGGTCATTGTGCTTACCACCGGCACGTACACAGCGCTGAGCTGTTGTCGCTCGAGTGTAGCTGCGCTTTTCCAGACCTAAAAATGTATCTTTAAATTGGTTCATACCTGCGTTGGTAAACAACAGTGTTGGGTCGTTAGCAGGTACAAGAGAAGAGCTTTCTACGATCTGGTGACCTTTGCTCTCAAAAAACGCAAGAAACGCACGGCGAATCTCATCAGTGCTCATGTACATTGGCAAATCCTGAATAAATGCTTTTATAAAACCGAAAAAATCGCACTTAAGCGATGATGTAACTGCTGTGAACAAGCTTCCGCACCACACGGCCGAAGCTTATGTCAGCAGGCTTTAATCGAACTAAGATAAATTCTTTGGGGGCTATTGTAAAACAACGGCAGGCGCTACGGGAAATGTTATGTTAAGAATTAACGGAATTTATATAGGGCAGTGCTGCCAAGCCGGGGATGTTGGCAGCAAGAGGCAAGTTGAGACTGGCGATATTATTCGTCGTCATCGGTATCCAGCGCGTACTTAATCTGCTCGAAATCAAAGCCGCGGTACTGCATAAAGCGAAAACGACGGGCTTTTTCCTTGGGAGTGTCCATCTCACTATTACCAAACTTGCGCCGGGCAATCTCACGGGCTTGCTCGTACCAATCCGTATCACTTTCCTCGAAGATCTGGCAGACAATGGTGCCATGCACCCCTTTCATCTTCATTTCCTGCTTGATCCGCAGCTCACCCCATCCCTTGGCGATACCGTTACGCATCATCATGCCTGCATAGCGAGCATCATCAAGCCAGTTGTAATCCTGACAAAAATCAATCGCCTCGGTAATATCCGACTCGCTGTAACCACGTGTCTTTAGTTTCTGTCGCAGCTCTTTTTCGGCATGATCACGACGTGACAAATAGCCGATAGCCGCCTCTTTTGCGCTTTGCTTTGGTGCTTGCTTTTTCATTGCTCTCAGGCCTTACATATACAAAACGGGCCGAGTACTCGCGTACCGGGCCCGTTGCTGTCAAAATTCTCGAGGTTCAGAGTGTTTAGAATGCCTGATCTTTCTCAGCATCTTTCTCTTCTGCCGCATCTTCCTGCTCAACTGGTGTCGTTAGCAGTAGTTCACGCAGCTTCTTGTCAAGCTCTTCGGCAATCTCAGGGTGCTCACCCAGGAACTTACAGGCATTTGCCTTACCCTGACCAATCTTGTCACCCTGATAGCTGTACCAGGCACCGGCTTTTTCAACCATTTTGTTCTTCACGCCAAGGTCAACCAACTCACCCAGGCGGTTAAAGCCCTGACCATACAAGATCTGGGTCTCAGCCTGCTTGAACGGGGCTGCGATCTTGTTCTTAACAACCTTGATGCGTGTTTCGTTACCGACGACTTCGTCACCGTCTTTGATAGCACCGGTACGGCGGATATCAAGTCGAACAGAAGCGTAGAACTTCAGGGCGTTACCACCTGTAGTCGTTTCCGGGTTACCAAACATCACACCGATCTTCATACGGATCTGGTTAATGAAGATACACATACAGTTTGATGCTTTCAGGTTACCTGTGATCTTACGCATCGCTTGTGACAGCATACGTGCCTGCAAGCCCATGTGGCTGTCACCCATCTCGCCTTCGATTTCGGCTTTTGGTGTCAGTGCGGCAACGGAGTCGACGACCAGAATATCAACCGCGCCTGAACGTGCCAGCGCATCTGCAATTTCCAGTGCCTGCTCACCGGTGTCTGGCTGAGACACCAGCAGGTTATCAATATCAACACCCAACTTCTGGGCATAGATTGGATCAAGGGCGTGCTCGGCATCGATGAATGCACATGTCTTGCCCTGCTTTTGGGCAGCGGCAATCACTTCAAGCGTCAGCGTCGTCTTACCTGATGATTCAGGACCATAGATTTCAACGATACGTCCCATTGGTAAACCACCGGCGCCAAGTGCGATATCAAGCGACAGGGAGCCAGTCGAAACCGTTTCAATATCCATAGTGCGGTTATCGCCCAACTTCATGATGGAACCTTTACCGAACTGCTTTTCAATCTGGCCTAACGCTGCGGCAAGAGCCTTCTGTTTGTTGTCGTCCATTCGACTCTCCAACGGATGCTTAAATTAAGTACTGATAATGATGATTAGTATACTGTCTATTCATACAGTGTCTAGCACTGTATGAAAATTTTTTTGCTCGATGTCACTCTCGTGATGACATCATTTTCCGCTCAGCCCAGCAGTTGCAGGCGTTGCAACATACCTGACAGGGCTTTTTGACAAGCTTGCTGTCTTACAGCATTGCGATCACCATCAAATAAACAGGTTTCGCACTGTATCCAACCGGAGGTATCTGCCCAGGCAAAACACACCGTGCCAACTGGCTTTTCCGGTGTGCCCCCGCCCGGCCCGGCAATACCGCTAATTGCCACACTGATGGTTGCGGCGAGA
>NZ_JAKRFQ010000388.1 GCF_022347985.1 Photobacterium sp. OFAV2-7 | reverse complement strand
ATGGAAGAGCAGACAGTTGTTGAGCAGGAAGGAGAACAAGCACAGCAATGGGTTATGGTACTTTCCGCCGCAGCCCTCATTCTTGGTATTATTTTGGCGTTAGTTGTCAGCCACAGTATCGTTAAACCCATTCGTGGTGTTGTCGAGGCCGTCCGTCGCCTTGCAAGTGGTGATCTTCGCCGTCCGGAACTACCGCAGGGTCGGGACGAAATTAGTGATATCACCCATGCCTTGACCGAAACATGCTCTAACCTGGATCAGCTCATTATGGCGATCCACCACTCCTCTGATAAAGTCAGTAACGCAGCGGAAACCATTCAGCATCCTGTTGCTCAGATCCAGACAGGATCGAACACCCAGGAACTAGCTGTCGAGAGAATCAGCAATACTATCAATACATTTTCGGATGAAAGTGTTCAAGTCGCAGCAACTGCCGAAGAGGCTAAAAAGCAAGCGCAGCAAGGCCATGATCTTGCTTTGGATGGTCAACAGCGCATTAATCTAGTCACCGAGGAATTTGATAAAATTGCCTCTGCCATCAGCCACTCGGCTACATCTGTCGAAACATTGCAGGAAAGTGCCGCTTCTGTCCGCCAACTGGTGACAACCGTCAGAGAAATTGCCGAACAGACTAACCTTCTGGCACTGAACGCAGCCATCGAGGCGGCCCGGGCAGGTGATAGCGGACGAGGGTTCTCTGTTGTTGCCGATGAAGTACGAAACCTCGCCACACGAACAGGTACCGCCACCGTCGAAATCAACAACGTCATAGATAAGATCGACAGGGAAACCAATGAAGCGGTAACAAGTATGGTCGAAGGACGTTCCGAAATGGAACGAGGTGTTTCGATGGTCACTGATATGGTTAAGCCTCTGAGTGAACTCAGTGCCGGTTCGAAACTTTCTCTGAGCCAGCTCGATGAATTGGAAGAAATCGCCGCCAAACAGGCGAACGACAGTATCAATATCAAATCAGAAATCGAGCGCATTGATGACATTGCCAGAGACAACAGGCACCTCGTCAATCACCTTGCTCAAACAACGGAAACACTGAGTGACCAATCTTCAGAGCTTATTGAGCAAGTATCGAAATTTACTCACAGTCAGTAACTACAACATTTAACCCGAACTTATGCACAGCTATGCCAGCCCCACAATTAGGTGGGGCGGCATCTTTCTTGTCAGTGCCCTTTTTTTAGATACTTCACATGCGCTTCCATCTCCTCTCCGATCTCCTTGCGCATGTTCATTAACTTAATCGCGGAATCACGCAGCATCTTATCTTCCTCGGTTTGAGGCACCCACTCAGGGACTGGCGTCGGTTTACCTTCTTCGTCCACGGCAACCATGATCACAATACAATGAGTCGTTAGCCTTCTTTCCAACGTTTTAGGATCACTGGCCTGGACATCAATCGCGATATGCATAGAAGAGCTACCGGTATAGATAACCTTTGCGCTGACCTCAACCAAGTTGCCGACATGAATCGGCGCGACGAAACGGATACCACCAGCGTAAGCTGTAATACAGTATTTCGCACTCCACCCCGCAGAGCATGCATAGGCCGCCAAATCAATCCATTTCATCACAGCACCACCGTGAACCTTACCGCCGAAATTCACATCTCCCGGCTCAGCAAGAAACCTCAACGTCACATCACGTTGTCCACCTTCCATATCCATTCTCCCTACAGCAACTTCACGGCTCATGCCTGATTGATCCTAGTATCACGATACACTAAGCGTTAAAAACACTTAACATAATATAAACATTTATCAATCTCAGCGTTGTTGGGCAAGAACTTTCGAGCATCTTGTACCAGATAAGCTATAGAGCATAAAAAAAGCGCCCTGTGAGCGGGGCGCTTGATAAGATAGAAAGAATTATTATTCGGTATAATTTGAAGAGTGATCCAACTGACGTTGTAACTCCTCTATACGTTTGTACAAGCCGTCTTTCTCAGCAATCAGTTTAGTTTGCTCTGTCGTCAGGGCTTCAAGTTTAGTCGCCATCTGCTCAGAGTCATTTTTCTGCAATTCCGACTCTTGCCTTGCTTGTGCAAGTTCAAGCACTAATTGCTTATTTGCTGTCTTCAACATTGAGTTATCCGACAGTTGTTGATCGTATCTCTCTGTATATTTTTCGCATTCAGCTTTAAGTGCCGATACCTGATCGTTACTTTTTTCAAGTTCTGATTTTAACTTTCGTTGAGCACGCTGTGCCGATAGTTTGGCTTTCCGGGCTTTTTCTGATTCAGATAGTTGTGATGCTAAGGTCTCCTCTTTCTCTGACAACCTATGGGTTAATGAAGCCTTATCTTTTTTAAATTGCTTTTCCATTCGGGAGAATAACTTCTCCTGATTATCAACTTGTTCAGCCAATTTAAGCTCTGCTGCTGATTTCCCCCCCAGTAACACTCGCCAATTATCAGCAGTTGCTCTGGACATATAATCCATGACATCAAAGGGAAAGACCAAGTTGTTGTCCATTGCACTTACCGTTGCCGACAGTTTGACATCCACATTTTCAAGCAACTTGTTTGTTTGAATAGAGGCAGTATCAATCGATTGTCTAGCCTGAGCTACTGCAACCGTTTCCAACATTTTTCCTGACATCATAACCAGCTGTATTGGAAGGTAAAAAACATCTATTGATATGTTAGGTAATAAAGAATGGTCACGATTGTTTTGCGCGTTAAAGTCCATTCACTCTCTCCCTGAGGTTTGTTTAAAACATCTAAAATTTATAGACTATAAAACTACAACACGCATATAAATTTTTGATGAACAACAAGAAGCAACCTTATCACCTGTCGGTTTCGAGGCATCTTTTTAATGCAACCAAAGCCGTCATTACCGATATACAAGTTCCTCCAATGACGACTGAAATTGCTTCCCAGCACGAGTATTCCAATCTGTAAATTTCACTGAATACACTGTGCCTTACCAAGATCCCCGATAGAGAAAGCCCTATTACAGATATAATCAATGCATTAACAAGAAGAGACAACAATATCTCGCTTTCATTCAAGCCAAGGACAATAAATGATTTAAACTCTGAAGCATTACTTACAACCTTATTTATTGCTATAACCCATGAAGATAACGTGAATAAGAATATGACCAGACATAGCCCTAATATATGCAGAGTAATATGATAGTCAGAGTACTCGAACAATTTAGCCATATTATTCCGCATAAACAATAACAACACAGTAAAAAAGCTAACGGAGACTATCGATAACAATGATGATTTCCAGTGATATATCAGGTAATTTTTCATCAACCTTAGCTGAAGTGTTATATTCCCCATGGAAGAGCCTCAGAGACCTTGCTGCGCTGAATAGAAGCCCGCGGAACATGCTCCACTATATTTCCGTTCTGTAAATGTATGATGCGCCCGCAACTTACAGCCAAGTCAGAATCACATGTTGCGATTAGCACTGAACTTCCAGTCTCTTTTCCTATCCGTTTTATCATCTCAATCAAACTTGCAGCATCACGACTATCCAGATCAGCGACGGGTTCATCGGCAAAAACGGCAACAGGCTGATTGATAAAAGCCCTTGCTACTAACACTCTTCGCTTAAGCCCTTCTGTTAATTGCTCAGGTCTATCGTCTTTGTATTTATCAAGCTCTAACGTCGACATCATTGCCGTAACACGATCACGACGGATAGCATCCGGAATATGGCTTAGAACTAATGGAAACTCAATGTTTTCAAAAACCGTGTATGCTGTCACCAAACTAAAACCGGGATATATCAACCCTATTTTTTTACGGCGAATATCAAGGGCAAACTCCGGAGTTTTGGTGATTGCCTCGCCATCAATAATCACTCGCCCGTTATAGTTACTGTCGAGCAAGCTACAAATATTCAGAAGCGAAGACTTTCCGGAGCCCGATGGGCCAAATAGCGCAATAATTTCTCCTCGATTTATCACTCCATGCACTCCCTTTAGAGCCTCATGAACATTCTGGCCCGAAAGGTGGTAATTTTTATGTATCTTCTGAAACTCAATCACAATCATTCCTCATAATAGAACTGAGTACAGACCACTAGGTTAACCTTGCCCCCAAAAGGGGGCTAGGTTAAGTGCCAACCAACATTATTTTTATTCATTACAGAGAGATTGTAACAAGCTGTTTCGCTATTCCTGCAACGCTACAGCTTTCTTCTTTAGGCCGTCTCCGTATATGCTGATAGATTACCAATCACTAAGATTTCGTAAATAACAATGCGATAAATGGTTATTGAGTAGGATAAAAGGAAAATACCGTGATGAATGGGAGTCCAAACAAAAGCCGCATACTGTCATCATTTTGCTATTTTCCTGATTTACGCTGGTAACGTTAAATACTTAAGTCAACAGCCAACAACCACATTCAAATGAAGCCACTAAAACGTTACCAATATGAACGATACGCAATACTGTGCAGGCTTGCCTATCCGGCAAGCTTTGACCATACCCAATACGGCTTCTCTTCTGAGGGACGATACGAAATCACCGATCGCTGGGGAAGAACAATTATCAGGGTGCTTTGGGGTGACAAAAAAGAAGTTGTTGTAGTGTTTAAAGGCTCACAAA
>NZ_JAKRFQ010000387.1 GCF_022347985.1 Photobacterium sp. OFAV2-7 | reverse complement strand
ACAAACGCACCCGCAGCTATTTTCAGAATACCGAGTATGAAGCAAGCGGCCTGCCCACCGCTGATGAGCTCAAGGTGCTTGAGCCAGTGAAAGATAAAGTGCCGCCGCGGGTATTTACCGAGGCTTATCAACCGCCGGTGACTGACGGTTCGGGACGGATCCGGAGCCAGATGCGCAAGGCCCTTGGGTTGTTGAAGCAATCTGGCTGGGTACTGAAGAACAAGGTGATGAGCAATGTCGAAACAGGCGAACCGTTTGCCTTTGAGTTGTTGATCTATAGCCCGACTACCGAGCGTCTGGCAATCCCAGTGCAGAGAAACCTCAAATTGATGGGGATCGATATGAAGATCCGCACTGTCGATACTACCCAGTACATCAAGCGACTGCGTGATCGTGACTTTGATATGGTTTCACATGGCTACGGTGCCAATCCTTATCCGAACCCTAACTTGTTGATAGCGTGGAACAGTAACTTTATCGACAGTACCTACAACACAGCCGGTGTCAAAGATCCCGCTATTGATTATCTGACCGAGAAGATCGCAGAAAACCAGCAGGATCCTGAAGCATTACTGAGCTACGGACGAGCGCTTGACAGGGTTTTGCAGTGGAATTTCTTTGTGATCCCTCAATGGCATATCAGCCAGTTTCGTGTCGCCAGCTGGGACAAGTTCTCGCGTCCGTCGGTAAGGCCCAAGTATGCGCTGGGCAAGGATACCTGGTGGATTGATCCGGTGAAGGCCGCCAAGCTGCCGGAAAAACGCCGCTAGCGAATGATATTATGATTAAGGATCCAGTGTGTTGTGCTGCCATTACATTGTTCGCCTTGGGAAGTTTTAATAAGGCATAGGGAAAAATGACTGCTTATATAATTCGTCGTTTGTTACTGGTTATTCCGACCTTGTGGGCGATTATAACCATTAACTTTTTTGTCATTCAGATAGCACCGGGCGGCCCTGTCGAGCAGGCAGTCGCCCAGCTCGAAGGACATTCGTCCGGCATCATGGAGCGTTTCACCGGGGGAGGCCAGGAGGTTCAGGCCGTAGAGCCGGGAGACAACGGTTCTGGCTATCGTGGTTCGCGCGGGCTGGATCCCGAAGTGGTTGAAGCCATCAAGGTGCAGTTTGGCTTCGATAAGCCTCTGCATGAGCGCTACTTCGATATGCTGAAGAACTATGCCACCTTTAATTTTGGCGAAAGCCTGTTTAAAGGAGGCAATGTGATAGATCTGATCATCGATCGTTTGCCGGTCTCTATCTCGCTCGGGCTTTGGAGTACCCTGATCATCTACTTCGTTTCTATTCCGCTGGGGATCGCCAAAGCCATTAATCATGGTTCGCGGTTTGATGTCTGGAGTAGTGCCGTTGTGATTGTCGGTTACGCCATACCGGGCTTTTTGTTTGCCATCTTGCTGATAATCTTCTTTGCCAGCGGCAACTATTTTAGCTGGTTCCCGTTGCGTGGTTTGGTGTCGTCCGACTTTGACCAGCTGGCGTGGTATCAGCAGATCATTGATTACTTCTGGCATTTGACATTGCCAATTCTGGCCATGGTGATCGGTGGGTTTGCTACCTTGTCGATGCTAACTAAAAACTCCTTCCTTGATGAAATTAACAAGCAGTATGTGGTGACGGCCCGAGCTAAGGGGCTTGATGAGCGCAGTATTCTCTACCGTCATGTATTCCGTAATGCCATGTTGATCATCATAGCCGGGTTCCCCGCGGCATTTATCAGTATTTTCTTTACCGGCGCGATGCTGATTGAGGTGATGTTTTCGCTGGAAGGTATTGGGCTATTGGGGTTTGAGTCGACCATTCAGCGTGATTATCCGGTGGTATTCAGTTCTTTATATATCATGACCCTGCTGGGACTTTTGTTGAACATCATTTCGGATTTGACGTACACCTTCGTTGATCCACGCATTGATTTTGAGGCGCGCTAGTGAAAATGAATCCGTTAACAAAGGAGAGACTGGCGAGATTCCGTGCCCATAAACGCGGCTACTGGTCGTTGTGGATCTTTGCTTTGTTGTTTTTTATCAGCCTGTTTGCCGAATTGGTTGCCAACGACAAGCCGTTGTTTATCCGTTTTGATGCCAACTGGTATTTTCCAATCATCGAGCAATATACCGAAACTGAATTTGGCGGAGAGTTCGAGTCTGAAGCCGACTACACCGACCCCTATGTGATTGACTTGATTGAGGCCGATGGTTTTATGATCTGGCCGCTCATCCGTTTTAGTTACGATACCATCAACTATAACCTGACCGGGCCAGCACCGTCGCCACCTGATAATGTGAACTGGCTGGGCACGGATGATAAAGGGCGGGACGTACTGGCCCGGATCATTTATGGTTTCCGGATCTCAGTGTTATTCGGGTTTGCCCTTACTGTTATCTCGACCATCATTGGGGTCATTGTCGGTGCCTGTCAGGGCTATTACGGTGGTTGGGTCGATTTGTTCGGCCAGCGTTTTATCGAGGTGTGGTCGGGAATGCCGACACTGTTTCTGCTGATCATTCTTTCCAGCTTTGTCGAGCCTAATTTCTGGTGGTTGCTCGGGATCATGGTGCTGTTTAGTTGGATGGGGCTTGTCGGTGTGGTACGGGCCGAGTTCCTCCGTTGCCGGAACTTTGATTACGTGCGTGCTGCACAGGCGCTAGGAGTCGGTGACGGCCGCATTATGTTGCGTCACATGCTGCCGAATGCCATGGTCGCCTCGCTGACTATGATGCCGTTTATTCTCAGTGGCTCGGTAACGACATTGACCTCACTGGATTTTCTTGGCTTTGGCCTGCCGGCAGGTTCACCGTCGTTAGGTGAACTGCTGGCGCAGGGGAAAACGAATCTGCAGGCCCCTTGGCTTGGATTGTCTGCGTTTGTTGTATTGTCAATTATGCTAAGCCTGCTGGTATTTGTCGGTGAAGCTGTCCGGGATGCATTCGATCCCCATCATCAGAGATAAGTTATGGCAAAACCAATTCTTACAATTGAAAACTTATCCGTAGGCTTTCAGAGCGGCGAAAGTGTCAATCAGGTCACCCATGATGTCAGCCTTTCTATTCGCCGTGGTGAAACACTGGCGTTGGTGGGTGAAAGTGGTTCGGGCAAGTCGGTAACAGCCAATGCGATATTGCGTTTGTTACCAAAGTCTTCCACCCGTTATATCGGCGGCCATGTTATGTATGACGGTACTGATATGATGGCGTGCAGCGAGCGCGAGATGCGCAGAATGCGTGGCGACCGCATCGGAATGATTTTCCAGGAACCGATGATGTCGCTTAACCCGCTGCACAAAATTGGTCGCCAGTTGTGTGAAACCCTGGCTATCCACCGAGGGATGAGGCAGAGAGATGCCGAAAAGCGTGCATTGAGTTGGCTGAAGAAGGTCGGTATTCGTAACGCTGAAAAACGTCTTGCGGCCTATCCGCATGAGTTATCGGGTGGAGAGCGCCAGCGGGTAATGATAGCGATGGCGTTGATAAATGAGCCCGAGCTTCTGATTGCCGATGAGCCGACCACTGCGCTGGATGTATCGGTTCAGGCGCAAATTCTGGAGCTGCTCAAAGATCTCCAGCAGGAGATGGGCATGGCGATGCTCTTTATTACTCATGATCTGAGTATTGTCCGCCGTATCGCGGACCGGGTGGCTGTTATGCAGCTTGGCAGGCTGGTCGAGACAGATACCCGTGATGTGATATTCAATAACCCTTCCGACCCTTACACAATAAAACTCATTAACTCGGATCCAAGTGGTAGTCCGGTTCCGGTTCAGCCTAACGCCGCGCCTTTGTTCGACGTGAATGATTTGCGGGTATGGTTTCCGATCACCGGCGGTATTTTGAAAAGAGTGAAGGATCATATAAAAGCGGTTACTGATGTCAGCTTTATTCTTCGTAAGGGTCACAGTGTCGGTTTGGTGGGAGAAAGTGGTTCCGGTAAATCGACAACCGGGATGGCGGTGCTGAAACTGCTCAATAGTGAAGGGAAAATTCGCTTTGACGGCGTTGATATTTCGGCGCTCAGCCGTAAGCAAATGCTGCCTTACCGTAGTAAATTACAGGTGGTGTTTCAGGATCCGTTCTCGGCACTCAATCCGCGCATGTCGGTCGCCCAGATCATTGGTGAAGGGTTAAAAATCCACAAGTCGCTGACTCCGAAAGAAGAGGATGAGGTGATTTGCGAAGCAATGCGGGAAGTGGAGCTGGATCCGGAAACACGGCATCGTTACCCTAATGAGTTTTCCGGCGGGCAGCGTCAACGCATCGCGATAGCCCGTGCGCTGGTATTGAAGCCGGAGTTTATTCTGCTTGATGAGCCGACCTCATCGCTCGACAGAACGGTGCAGTTTCAGGTGTTGAGCTTGCTAAAATCATTGCAGCAGAAGTATGGGTTGAGCTATCTGTTTATCAGCCACGATCTTCATGTGGTGAAATCACTTTGCCATTACACACTGGTGCTCAAAAATGGACAGGTGGTAGAACAGGGCGACACAGCGCAAGTCTTTAACGAGCCTCAGCATGCCTATACCCGTGAACTAGTGAATTTGTCATCGGTGTAACTAGCAATTTTTCTTGTTTATTGAGCTATCTATTAACTG
>NZ_JAKRFQ010000386.1 GCF_022347985.1 Photobacterium sp. OFAV2-7 | reverse complement strand
GGATAAGAATGATTTCAACAATTTAGTTACCAGCTCTGGTTGTTCGTTTGTTACACCGTGACCAGTGTTGGGAATCACAACAAGGGAAGAATTCATATACTCGCTGAGTCTAATTCCGCTATCAAGAGGGAAGATTTGGTCGCTGTCGCCCCAAATTAGCATGCTTGGTGGCAGATTATTCGCAGGGTATTGGCTAATCCGTTCTCTGTCACTAACAAGGCTCTGAATTAGCTGTTTTTTCTCACTTCGCCATGGCGCGAAATAACTGAGGTAAATCTGGTCGGCGATAAAGTCTGGCATGCGTTTCTTTTCTATAAACACATGATCAAATAAACGGCGAACTTCGTTGCTATTTTGCGGTACGAACAGATCTTCTGGTTTGGTGACATTGGCGCGAATACACAGCTGGCTTAAATCGTTATCACTGAAAAGCGGACCGGGACTTGCGATGATGACTGATTTATCAATTCTCTCTGGTGACAACATCATATTGTAAGTAACAAAACCGCCGTAGGAGATACCAGCAACGTTAACTTTATCTATCTTTAACGAATCAATGATTTGCCATACAGCATCTGTCTGTGTTGTCAGGTTAGGGACACTGTTACTGTGTGAATCACCGAACCAAGCAAGATCAGGCGCTATCACCATGTAGTCTTTGTTTAGTTCTAGCATCTCCTTTTTCCATGTTGATATGGCCGTGCCGCCAAAACCATGGAGAAGCAGCAAAGGCTTTCCGTTTCCTCCGACCCAATATTTCATTTTGCCGCCGTCGGCAAGAGTGAGAAAATGTTCCGTGTAGCCCGCTTCCTGAAGGGCTAGTTTATCTTGTTCTGCTTTCCAGCCAACTATCTCACAGCCTGTTAACGTAAACAGCAGGAAGCAAAGGGCTACAAGCTGGCGAAGAACGGTGGAGCTTGTGAATTTAGTCATTAATGAATGCCATGCTGAAAAAAGTTAATTTTACATCGTTTTATTTTAAGAGTCTTCTTTAAATTATCCCTTCTGTCATTGAATTTATATTTCTAAATATTTGGAATTAGCTAGGTGATTTGTCTTCAATATCAGAGCTATATAAATGTAATTATTTGTATACACATGGTTGTTATGCCTGAAAAATGTACTATAGCTAAATAGAACAGTTAAGAATTTACTAATGTGATTTTTCACAGGGAGACACCATGCGTGTTTTAGTAACTGGCGGAATGGGCTATATAGGTAGCCATACCTGCGTACAGATGATTGAAGCAGGTATGACACCGATTATTGTTGATAATCTCTATAACAGTAAGAAAACGGTATTAGCCAGGATAGAAAAACTGACTGGAGTTCAGCCTGCTTTTTATGAAGGTGACATTCGTGACCGTGCCTTCTTGGACAGTGTCCTGGCAAAAGAAAATGTCGAGTCAGTGATTCATTTTGCCGGCCTGAAAGCGGTTGGCGAATCTGTCGAAAAACCAATGGAATACTACGACAACAATGTTCACGGTACACTGGTTTTGGTTGAAGCAATGAGAGCGGCAGGGGTGAAGAGTTTGATTTTCAGCTCCTCGGCTACGGTTTATGGTGATCCGGCAACAGTGCCAATTACTGAAGATTTCCCGACCAGCGCAACAAATCCGTATGGGCGCAGTAAGTTGATGGTAGAACAATGCCTGACTGACATTCAAAAAGCCCATCCGGAAATGAGCATCACCCTGTTGCGCTATTTTAATCCTGTTGGTTCTCATCAATCTGGTGAGATGGGTGAAGACCCACAAGGCATTCCAAATAACCTGATGCCGTTTATCGCTCAGGTTGCGGTTGGTCGTCGTGAGTATTTATCAGTGTTTGGGAATGATTATCCGACAGTTGATGGTACTGGCGTTCGTGATTATATTCATGTTCTTGATCTGGCTGACGGGCATTTGGCTGCGCTGAACTATAGAGGAAAAAAGGCTGGTCTGCATATTTATAACTTAGGTACAGGCAATGGGCTTAGTGTTTTGCAGATGGTTGAAGCTTTCTCTAAAGCGGCTGGGGTAGACGTTGCCTATCAAGTAGCACCTCGCAGAACTGGTGATATCGCTGAATGCTGGGCAGATCCGAGTAAAGCGAAGATTGAACTTCACTGGGAGGCAAGCCGGACGGTTGAGGATATGACAGCAGATCTTTGGCGCTGGCAATCTAATAACCCAACAGGTTATCCTGACGTGTAATTCGATATTCGACAATAATTTAATTCGAGTGACAAAGGCCACTGAAAGTATTCAGCGGCCTTTACATTATTAGGCGTTTTTGTGGGTTCGGTAGGGCTTGTTGAAGAAGAAAAAAACCAGGCTTGTAATCGCCCCAAGGGTATCAGCCAGCATATCTTGCTGAGCATCCCAGATATCACCTTGTGATCCCAAAAATTCAATGCCAGCCTCTCCACCGGCCAGTACTGCATACCACCACTCAATGATCTCGTAACCGGCAGCAATAGCCATTATTGCGCATAGGCCAAATAATCCGGCAAGAAACGGGGAGCAATGGCCTTTGCGTGAGAGATATTCAGCTATCGGGTAGGCGTAGAATCCGATAGAGAAATGGGCAAAGCGATCGAAGTGGTTTCGCTCGGAGCCTATCAGTTCGCTAAACCACTCAAAGGGTACATTGGCGAAAGTATAATGCGCGCCAATGGTGTGCAATAACAGCCAGCAAGACATAAATAGGTATGCTGCGTTTGAGAACCTGAAGTGTCTATAGGTAATAAGTAATGGTAAGAAAATTAAGAAGATCGGGACAATCTCTGCGATCCATACTTCAGGAAAAGCCGGATTAATTCCAGACCATACGATTGTCGAGCTTATGACAATGGCAAGGATTAATGGCAATGTCTTGTCTTTGTTTAATGTCATTGTGGGTAATCCCTTATCTGGAGAGAGGTAACAACTAAATATAATACGCTGTTTTATTTTTTGCGGAAACAACAGTGTGTGATTAATGAGATATTGATAGATTAGTCCCGTCAAATTTCATAATACGTTAACCAAGTACTATGCTGGTGTAGTTGAAGGCGATAATATTTAATGGCTTACGGACGTATTTTACAAGGAGAAGATATGCACACAGTGGCGTCAGATGAAGGTGTAACAGCATTACACCAGCAGCGGTTGATTGCAGGCTTCACGAAATACCTTGAACAATTTGAAGATTATCACTCATACGGCGAGGAGAGTGTGGGTTTTATTTACATGCGAAATAACTCTCCGTTGTGTTTTTACAATTCATCATCAGGTTATGCAGCGCTTATCGATTGTCCAGTTGCCCGCCTTCAGTTTGAAGAGTTCCTCCAGCGTCCGGATATTGATGAGTATGTCGCATTATCATTTGTAGGCACCCGTTACGAGCAGCAATATCCAAAAAAGTCTTAGTATCAGTATCCCGTTCTTGAATAACAAAAAATACAGCGTTTTAAGTAGATGTCAGCATCAATAATTGTGATATAATCCTCGGCTAACATTTTCTACCTTAGTGTGAGTTGGCTCACATAAGGTAGAGCTGTAATAATTATCTGCTTAGCACTGAGCATTTTACCGGAGCACCATTTTGCATTTTAAAGACCTTGGATTAGACCAGCGCCTGCTTAAGAAATTGAATCACCTGGCGTTCAATAAACCAACTGAAATTCAACAAACGGCTATTCCTGTTGGCATCCTGGGTAAGGATGTGTTGGCTTCGTCGAAGACGGGCTCCGGTAAAACACTAGCTTTCTTGCTTCCGGCTATGCAGCGTATGTACCGTAGCAAGCCTTTCACAAGACGCGATCCACGCGTCCTTGTACTGACTCCGACTCGTGAGCTTGCCAAGCAGGTATTTGCTCAATTACGTACGTTGAATGCGGGCACACCCTATGATGGTGCGCTGATTGTAGGCGGTGAGAACTTCAACGATCAGGTAAAAGCCCTTCGTAATGACCCAATGTTCGTGATCGCGACTCCCGGTAGATTGGCTGATCATCTGGAGCACCGCAGTACTCATCTTGATGGGCTTGAAATGCTGATCCTTGATGAAGCTGATCGTATGCTAGACCTGGGTTTTGAAGCGCAGCTACGCCGAATTCATGAAGCTGCCAGCCATCGCCGTCGTCAAACTCTGATGTTCTCGGCTACGCTGGATCACGCTGATGTTATTGATATTGCCTCGGATATGCTGAATGCTCCGAAGCGTATTTCTGTTGGTCACTCAGCTGAAGAGCACACAGACATTACTCAGCGCTTTATCTTGTGTGATCATTTAGATCACAAACAGGCGTTGCTTGATAAAGTGTTGGAAACAGAAGACTACAACCAGGTGATTATCTTTACTGCAACACGTGCGGACACTGATCGCCTGACCAAAGAGCTGAATGAACGTAAGATGAAAGCTGTCGCATTGAGCGGTAACTTGAATCAGACTCAGCGAAACAGCATCATGAGCCAGTTTGAGCGTGACTGCCATAAGATTCTTGTGACAACAGATGTTGCCTCTCGTGGCCTCGATATCGACAAAGTATCCCATGTGATTAACTTTGATATGCCAAAGCATGCTGAGGAATATGTTCACCGTATTGGTCGTACTGGTCGTGCGGGTAACAAAGGTGATG
>NZ_JAKRFQ010000385.1 GCF_022347985.1 Photobacterium sp. OFAV2-7 | reverse complement strand
AAGCCTGAGTTTTCTCCTCCAGCATGGCTTCCAGTGCAGCCACTTCATTGATCAACTGGTGCAAGTTCAGGCGGCAAGTCATCTTCATTGCCGCCGGGATCACGTCATTGGTTGACTGTCCCATGTTGACATGCGTATTGGGATGCACCTGGTCATAACCCTTCAGGCCGGTGATAATTTCGTTGGCACGATTGGCAATCACCTCATTGGCATTCATATTGGTAGACGTACCACCACCGCCCTGAAAAATATCGATAGGGAACTGGTCATCAAAACGATGATCCATCACCTCATGCGAAGCCTGTACAATGGCATCAGCCAGCTTTTCATCCAGTGCACCAATCTTGCAGTTAGCCTTAGCTGCAGCCTGCTTGATCGCAGCTATTGACCACAGGTAATGAGGAACATCCACCGCCGTACGACCGGAAACCGCAAAGTTATCCCGGGCACGTACAGTCTGAATACCGTAATACGCCTCGTCCGGCAACATCATTTCACCTAATACATCAGATTCTTTTCTCATGATTCAATCCTGCGGTTTTCTGCCATATTCTTTGTTGAATAGCTTTGTTGACTAGCCCTGTTGATTCGATTCTATGGCAAGGCTGATACGGATTATTTGAACTAGATCCGTACTTGGATACCAGTGGGGAATATAATGCAGAGTATTAGTTAGACTTATAGTACAGGCTGATATGGATTCCATTGCATTTGATCTTCGCCAACTCAGAACTTTTATCACTGTGGTCGAAACCGGCTCGTTCAGCAAAGCGGCCCAACACCTCAACCAAACCCAGTCGGCAGTTTCTCAACTGGTCCAAAGCCTTGAACATTTGCTGGACTGCAAACTGCTGGACAGGAGCAAACGCCCAATCAAGCTCACCCTGTCAGGCCGAGAGCTATACGAGCAAGGCAGCAAGCTACTGGCGGAATCGCGCAAGCTGCAAGACTGGATGCATTCCATCGAAAAAGGCAAGCTGCCGCGGTTACGGATCGGCATGGTTGATTCGGTAACTCAGGTAGCCGGAATTGCACTGCTCAAATACCTTCAGCCCAAGGTCGCCCACATCAACCAGATGACAGGGACTGCGCCGGAACTACTTGCTTCGCTGCAATCGGGCAAGGTGGATATCATCATCTCGATGACCAATCAGGATATCCCTCAGGAGCTCGCCATGTTCCCGCTGCTCAGTGAACAATATGTGGTTGTTACTCCCTCAAGCTGGGAGCCGAAAGAGATTCAGTGGCTGGCCAAACACCAATCCTATATCGCCTATGAGAACTGGACACCGACAGGCACCCAGACCAACAACTGGCTGCGGTGGCGAAACTACAAACCGCAAAGCCAGTTCTCCCTCGACAGGGCTGATAACGTTCTGGGAATGGTAGCCGAAGGCTTGGGCTGGTCGCTAACCACCCCCACCTTTCTGGCCCGCCAGTTGGAACTGCTCGACAAGCTTGAGTGCCAGCCTTTGCCCGCCCCCGGCATCACACGGCAGCTGGCTGTTATCTGCAGAAAAGGCGAATTTGGCAACATTATCGAAGAATTTGTTGCAGATATCAGAGAGATTATTCTTGGCAAGAAAGTGCATGAAGTACAAAAACGCTGGCCGTGGATTGGTGGATAGCGATTTTGCCACTGTTCAATATGAGCATGCATGAATAAAAAGTAGCCAATCATTACTTTTTTAGATTAAATACTCAGTGAAACAGCTTTATTTGTTCTATACATAACTCCATCCCTCTTAACGAACTAAAGCGGATCACAGGTGAGTACATGAACCATTTGCTGAACATCACGACATCTTCACTGGCTTCCACCTACCGTTTCTGGCGCGGAACCGTTGCCAGCAAACACACCGAGCAACCGGAAGAAACACTCATTCTGTTTGATCAGGAAGGTGACTCGAGATGCCGTCTCGTTCGTGAAGTACTTACCGAGTTCGATTTGAATGTGATTATCGCTCCTTGCCCTGAAGGCGGAGAAAATCTAGCCAAGCTGAAATCAGCATTCAACGGTGCCACCCCACCCGTTCTGGTCGATTCTAACAACCCAAACATCGTCCAAGGGGCTGAAGGCATCATCGATCACCTTTTCCAGCAATACAGAGGGACCAAGCCTCCCAAAGCATGCCTCGGACAACTCAGAAGTACCCTGACATCTAAACTGGCATCTGGAGTCAGGCTAGGCGCAGGCATCAAGGCTCGTCGTTCACGCAAACAATCAACTCCGCCATCACAACAGCCTGATCTGCCGCTGATCCTGTACAGTTTCGAATCCAGCCCGTTCTCCCGCCCGGTCCGCGAAAAGCTGTGCGAGCTTGAGCTGACCTACATCCTGATCAATCTTGGCAAGCAGCAATTCTCCGACATGGGTCCGGCCCAGTTTCACTGGAGCCTGAAACCCTACAAACCACTGCCGAACACCAAACGGGACGAGTTCTTCAAACAGCACGGCAATGTCCAGGTTCCCTATCTAATGGATCCCAACACTGGTGTCGACATGTTTGAGTCGAAAGATATCTTGCGGTATCTGGAGGAGGTTTATGGGTAAATTATCCCCTTTGAATATTAATCGTCACCGATGATCATCCATACATTCAAGTATTATTAATTAGACATTAATCAATAGGTCTTATATACAAGAGTGTTAATATAACTCTCGTTTTATATCAACGAGTTGTATCTTAACATGCGAGATCGATGGACCAAGGAAGAGTTAAAAGCCACTATAAATGTCTACTTACAGATGTACACGTTACAACAGCAAGGCCAAAGCTGTAACAAAAAAGCATTCTACCGGGAACTCTCAAACCAATTCGGCCGTTCGGAAAAAGCTTATGAATACCGAATGCAGAATATCTCCTATATATTCCTACTTCATGATCGCGATTGGGTTGCAGGGTTAAAACCCGCCAAAAATGTTGGCCGCAACGTAACTTCAGCAATCGAAGATATACTTGCCGAACTAGAAAATCGTCCTATTAATGAGGAGGTGCCTTTTGAAGCTCAAGTAGATTCTTACCGTCAAAAAAAACGTAAGTCATTACCTGAAGGAATCAAAGAGCCAAAAACTAGTTTTGGAAACATTGTAAAATACGAACGCTCACCTGAGGTAAAGGGCTGGGTTCTCGACAGAGCAAATGGACAATGTGAGCTTTGCAAGGAGCCTGCACCATTTAAAACCAAAAGTGGCAAAGACTATCTAGAGGTTCACCATCTTATCAGGCTTGCTGATGGCGGACCCGATGTCGTTGATAACTGCGTCGCCCTTTGCCCCAACTGCCATCGAAAGTTGCATTATTCCAGTGAATCATTGCAATTAACTCAAGACCTGTTAACTGACCTTCAGGCATAGTGTTCATCGATGATGGCTAGATCAAGTATTGGTAATTCATTTCGTCCCGAAACCTCACAAGATCTAGCCTCTCCCACCAGCCAGCACTCCACAAAATCCAACAAATCATCAAAGCAAAACTGTTCCGGCCTTCGAATTGCGCACTCCCAGAGGGTAAGTACACGCCAACCTTGAGACTCAAGCCAGTTAAGTGCTAACTCATCTCTTTCTTTATTCTTTGCGAACTTTGTAAGCCAGAACTCTGTATTGGTTTTCGGAATAGATGCATGGGAGCAGTTTTCATGGGCATGCCAAAAACATCCGTGTACAAAAATCACGGCTTTGTATTTTGGAAATACCAAATCGGGAGTGCCCTTCATCCTTTTGTCATGAAGGCGATAGCGAAAGCCTCTGGCAAAGAGATACTTTCTTAGATCAACTTCCAGTTTGGTATTCTTGGAGTGAAACAGACTCATGTCCGGCATCAGAGTTGTCCGTTGGTCATCATCAGCTCAAGCCTATTACAAGTATAAATAAAACACATTCACTCTCCCCGGATTCAGAGAGACCTTACTCACAAACACGCATAAACCCTCATCCGGTTAGACGAAACCAATCTATGATGAAAATCAAAGAGAAAGGGCATTCCAATCGCACTTTTCTTGCTGAAACAGAACAATGGACGTTAATAAGACGCTTATCTTCAGCGTTCCAGGAGGGCACTATGTCTCACAATAAGACACCCAATGATAAGATGCCTGATAACAATACGGCCAAGGCTAAAGCTGAAAATGCTGAGACTGAAAATAACAGGGATAACAGACCAAAGACATATAGGCTGTTGATGCATTTTCTTACCCTGGCGCCTATCGCTCATCTCTTCATCGGCATGCCGCTGTTCTTCGTAATTTTTGCAGGCTCAATCAGCTATTTCGTCGGCCTATGCCTGTATTTACTATCTCTCGTGGTTCCCATCGACTTTACCGAATCGCTGGCGCTGTCTTACACCGTATCCGGGAAACTTCTCGTCGGTTCCACCCTCTATCATGGCTGGCCAATACCGCTAATGAGCCTGTTCCCTGTGTTGTATCTGGCTTGCCTGCTCCTGCTTCGCAGCCGCTTCGGCAACTCAAACTTTGCCTACTGGGTGTCCTATGACATAGAAACTATTTGGCGGGTCACACTGATTTCCTTTGCCGTAATGGCCGTCGGTATTGTTGTCGGGCTCGGAATGAAAACCGCTGCAATTTGTTCAACGGTTGTGACAACACTGTATTTGCTCGT
>NZ_JAKRFQ010000384.1 GCF_022347985.1 Photobacterium sp. OFAV2-7 | reverse complement strand
GCTAGCGGCTTCCTTTGCTCTGGCTGAAAGTTCCCCACCAGATTACTGATTACCATAGTATCGAGTTGCTCAAACACCTCTTTTGCACTATGCGTTCGTTCATTAACGCGTTTTAGTAACACACGACGCAACAAACCTCCCAGAGGATGCGCCAAAAGACCTGTGGGGATTGAAATCGGAGTATCACTCAAATGTTGATGATAAATTTCAGCAATACTAGTACCTGAGACTGCTGGCGCCCCTGACAAGCACTCAAGGAAAACTAACCCCCACATATACAGGTCAGAGCTAAATGTCGCTTGCTCCCCACGCAACTGTTCGGGAGCACAGTAAGTCGGCGTACCCAGAGACTCCTGGTTTAAGGTTAACGTTTGATAATCAACCGATCGCTGATTGAATGACTGTGTACTTATACCAAAATCAAGCAACTTAACATGAGGCTTGGCCCCCGAGTATGACAGCATGATATTTGAGGGCTTAATATCACGGTGAATAATGCCGTACTCATGGGCATGAACTAAAGCATCCAGTACCTGTAACATGACTGAATAGGCAGCCTCAATATCCAGCGCGCCATAGACGTTAAGGTATTCGCTTAGCGATATACCATCGACGTATTCAAACACACTGTAAACACTGTTTTCCCCTATTGTGCCTTTGTCCAGTAACCGAACTATATTCGGGTGCGAGAGTCTGCTGACAAAGCGGCTTTCACGTTCAAACCGGGCAATCTGACGTTGTCTCTGTTTCAAACTTTCTTGAGGGTCTAGGTGCAGACACTTTATCGCCACATGCTGATCGGTTTTCTGGTACACCGCTTTATAGACAGAACCAAATCCACCCTCACCAATTTTATGGCTTAGCTGGTAGTCGCTGGCAGCAAATTGTTGCTCAATCTCGGTAAATGGCAGCATAGCAGCAGTCATGACTGGATAACTTAATGACAAGCAAAATCGTTTTCTGCTCTACCACCTTTTATCACGATGACCTTAGTTGTATTCAACCGGACATCACCATTTTGTAATTGCAAGATTTGACACGCATCAATACCGCTAAAACTGGCAGCATCACGTAATCGTGTACGCAATCTATGCAACCTTATACGCGTGTTCTCCGGTTCGATACCAAGAGCGTGCGAGAGTTCGTTTAGCCCCAACCAGCCGCAGTGAGACTCGGCATAACCATGCGCATGATCAGCAATAGATTTTCGAGCCAGGCACAACAACAAGTACAATTGATTTTGTAGACGATGGCCGTTGATCACAGAGCTTTGCTCAGAATCGCTAATGAATAACTGGATATCCTCTTCATCATCAGACACTTCAAGCCGAAAGGATAGGTCTTCAATCGTGCGGACAACAGGGCGGTTCTGACAGGTTTTCATTTCCGAACGGTTGGATTGAAGATAATACCGATTGCCCAGGATCTGGATTACTTCACCGTCACTAATCTTACGATTTTCACTCTGTGTTGAATAAGACTGAATCAGGTTCCAGTTACTGCTCTGATAAGAGAAAGCCAGCTTTTCCGACACCTTCGTGGTTGGTTTTTGTAAATAAATCGGTGACTGGTTAGAGTCGATACTGACCATCAAATCACATGGTTCATTTACATTCACCATGGTAAAAACCTCACCAACCTTGGAGGATAAAACGATCGTATCGCCTTCCTGCAACACTGATGGTTTGTCTTTCACTAACTTCTTATCGTTCACCCAAACCCCGTTGGTACTTTTATCCTGAATAGACCAACGGTCATCCTGCCAAAAAATAATGGCATGAATGCGAGATATATCACTGCGGGTAAGTATGGTATGGCAGTCTTCCGAACGGCCTAATGTATGATATTGCCGTAAATAAACATGTTTGCCCGTTGATGATTTGAGCACCCCACCCCAATAAACGACTCGTTGCGGATCGAATGGAGACAACAAACAAGACATATCATTATGAATGTCAGATATAAGCTGATTACAAGGCTGAATTTTGGCAACAATCGACATAAGGTACGCATCCAATTTGACAAGCTGAACAATAATTTACGATGTTGATAGCTTCCTTCAAAGTAAACACAGATTATGAAATCAAACGCATTGATACCACATGCACTAAGGGTTTTCAATAACAATTGTTACCATCGATTAACATGCCACTTATCAGCATAACGACAAATCACATCACTACAGCACAGCGCGATTTAAGATATATCGTCAATAAGTTAGAGATAAAAGACGCTCAGATTCGCAATAAATCCGAGCATAGAGATGAAAAGAGAAACCCAGGGCCTGAACAACAAAAAAAGCAATAGGCCCTGGTAACAATAGAGAAGACTTAATCTTTGATGGCAGGAAAAGCCACCGTGTCACCGTCTGCGGTCAGGATCTCAACCCGGCTTGGCTTACCGTTAGTATCGAGATGCAACTCACCGATTGCGCTGCGGTTGACCAAGCGGTGGTTCCCGGTTGTATCAGGATCGCGTTTTTTGATCTTTAACCGCTTGCGCTTGGTTAGCCAGTTCAAGGGAGAATGCGGACTATACAGCGCCCTATCCATCACATCACAAAACCGCAGCAAGGTATTTGGGAATTCATTCTTAATCCCGCTTGATGTGATCTGGTAGATATTCGGGCTGCTGCGGCGAAAACGCAGCTTCACATCATAGGCAAACGAATAATGGACATCACCGGAGAGGATCACGAAGTTTGTCGGGGTCTTGGTATGGGTAAAGATACTGAGCAAGGTATTCGCCGAGCCCGGATGAGCCATCCAGTTTTCGGCATCGATCAGCAATGGCTGACCAAGCCAGGTCATGCCGCGCTGAAGCATTTCGATAAACTTCACTCCGAACATCGGTGCAGCAGAGACGATGATCACAGCAGGTTCATTTAGCAACGACTGCTGCAGCTCGGTCAATGCTTCCCAGTCCATCAGCCCCGACGGTTTGTTCATTTTCGACTCTGAACGCCAGCGTCGTGTGCGGGTATCCAGCACCAGCATTTTAGGGGTTGTTTCAATGGTATAATGCCATTGCTCAAACCGATAGAGGTGATTTATCAGCTGATCCTGACGCTCACAAACTGGCTCAGAAAAATAACTCTTGGCCAGATTGAGAAACTCCTGATCAAAATGCTCGGGTGCATTGCCCCACCCCTGGCACAACCAATAGCTGATCAGGCCGTTGCCGATAATACGCCGGGACAATAAGTTTCCATAGGCTGCTTTTTCCCAACCAACCGTTAGGTTCCAATCATCAGTAACATCGTGATCATCAAAGATCATATAGGTCGGGATATGCGCCATTAAGCGCTGAACTTGCGGTAATCCTGCGACAAAATCATCGATATGTTGCTTTTCCTCATACCATAGCTGCTGCCATTTTGGCTCAAGGGTACGCTGACCTGACTGGAAGCCGCACTTTTTCAGCCGCTCACTATCGATAAGCTGCCACAACTGCGGCGACCATACCAACAGATACATGGCAAAGAACTCACTGAAGCTCATCAGGTGATTTTCGCATTCCCTGGAGCTAAATACTGGCCTCCCGCTTTTTGGCAGCCACTTACGCAGTCCGTTATCAGACAGCCAATTTCCAGTTTCAATATAGTGCGGCAAGATCTTGTCACGGCCATAGAAGTTATAACCATGCTGATAGAGTGACTGGGTGTTGGCTACCGGCCCCTGGGCGAAGGTTTCATCCGGAAGTCCCAACAAGCCGATAACCTGCTGAATGGCATCTAACGTAGGCCCGGCAACGTGATCGGCATAAATCTGATCACCGCTCATCATCAGCAGCGCCGGACGCTCCTGAACCGCTTGCAAAGCCAGCTTTTCATCCGCGGCAACCAGACTGTCCTTGCTCGGATAGTGCGGGTTTCGGCACGAGCCGTGCAGCACGTAATCAGCTTGCTGCTTAATAGTGAACGACAATCGCTTTTCGCCGGGGTACAGCAAAGAGGGAACCAGCTCGGTAATCTCACCTCGCTGAGTAACCAGCTGGTATTCCAACACTGCATTGACAGGAAAATGGCCTGTCAGATTAGCCATTGTCACCCAGGCAGCCTGGCCCACCTGGATCTGCTCCGCTGTTGTTATCTGCTCAGAAAAGAAGGGCTCAACATCTTCGGGATGAAAAAGGGAGAAAGTCGCCGTTAAGGGCTCTGATGTGACAAGCCACAGCGTGAGTTCATTCGCCGTACATTTGCGTAAGATCGGGCCTGCCAGCAACAAAGGCAGGTTGGCGGAGGAAGATGCAGTTTGGGAACACATGGTTTGCACTAAATACCCACTTGATGGCTCTGATGCCCTAATCATACCCCGATTTTGCATCGAAAATTGCTAGCAAAACGTAAAGTTATGCATAGATCCTTGCTAGCGCCTAGGTATTTTCCTTGAACATGGAGCTCAGCTCATCATACATCCAGGCCATAATTCTGCCGCTCCCCATATCACGACGTTTAACGACTCCCATTTCAACCAGCAGCGAATCAGCAATATGTTCGGTTGATAATTCGACCAGCTCGCCGACATACCACTCTTCTTTCGCCACATGCTCAGGAACCAGGGCCCAGCCCACTCCACGGGTAACCAGCGCCGAAATATAATAATAGCTATCAACATACCAGTG
>NZ_JAKRFQ010000383.1 GCF_022347985.1 Photobacterium sp. OFAV2-7 | reverse complement strand
ATTCGTGTTATTCATTGTTTTCATTCCAAATCAGAGAAGACTAAATAGCGTCATTACGAGCAACACTGTTGCCTGCGATACGTCCCATCACCAATCCATCGGTAATCGCGCAGCTTCCAAGACGACTGGCACCATGAGGGCCGCCTGTTACCTCTCCGGCGGCATACAGTCCGGCAATCGGCTCAAAGGTTTCGGAATGTAAAACCTGGGCACTCGGATTAATTTCAACCCCACCCATACAGTGGTGCACTTTAGGCCAGCCTCTGACGGCATAAAATGGCGGCTTGATGATCGGCGTTGCTGTCGAGACAGGTTTAGCAAACTCCAAGTCGTCATTGTTTTTGACATACTCGTTATAGGCAGTCACTGACTCAATGAGTCCCTCTGCTGGAATCTGGTAATGGCTGGCAAGATCTTCCAGACGGTCAAACGCATGCACAACCTTATATTCCAGGCAGCGATCCAGTGTCGGACATGCCTTGGCACCCACACTGTCGACGAGAATAATTGGGTAATCAGGCTCGCCGCTTTCCTTGACATTTTTGATCATGGCATCGGCACGTGTCTTCCTGTCTGCCAATTCATTGACAAAACGTTTCCCTGTCGCCCGCTCGACCATGATCCCGTAACGGAAGCCTGACTGAATATTAAACATTGAAGCAACACCAAAACCCTGTTCATCGGGTGATGCCCATGGACCAAGCTGAATAAGGGATAACTGAACGGGTACAGCACCGATCCGAAATGCTGCACGAAGCGCCTCTCCCGTTGCTCCCGGCTGGTTGGTACTGTCTATAACCCCACCCAACCGCGGATCTTGAGCAGATAAAAACTTTGTGTCACGGCTAAAGCCACCGGAAGCAAGAACTACCCCGCGTCTGGCTTTAAAGTGTTTTACTATGCCTGTCTCTTCATCAGGGAAGCGGTAGCCGTCTTTGACCTGTATGCCGATAATACGTTTGTCATCGTTGGTAATGAAATTCAGCATTTTGCATTCAGTGCGAATAACAACACCTTCTCTACGGGCGGTTTTGACCAGCGGCCTGACAATGCCAGAGCCAGAAGCATTATGGGTAAGATACGTTCGGGCGACCGAATGGCCACCAAGCCAGGATAACTTAGGCTTAAATTTGGCACCGCACTCAACCACAAACTTAAACGCATCCGGCGAGCCAGCAGCGATCGCTCTTGTCAGTTCAGGGTGGTTAATCCCGCGACCAGCTGCCATCATATCCTGCACCATAAGCTCGACGCTATCTTCAACGCCTTCTTCTTTTTGTAACTCACTGCCTGCAACAGCGAACAGCCCACCGTTAATGGTTGAGTTACCGCCCGGAACTCGCATTTTTTCTACGATCATGACATCAAGCCCTTTGCGACGAGCCTCAATCGCAGCTGACAAAGCAGCAAACCCACTACCAATAACTAATACATCAAACGTTTTATCCCAACTAATGGCATTATTAATTTGACTGGCACTTGCCTCACTGCCAAGCATCATGGCTGTTGCTGCAGCAGCGCCACCAGCCAATAACTTTCGTCGCGAAACATCTACCTTTTGGCAATTATCATTACTCATAAATGTGCTTCCATTTCAGATAAAAAACTCTTTCTAATAGGCGGCATGAGGGATTAAAAAGCACATCTAATGGGCTTTTTATGGCGTGTCAGGAAATAACTTTTTCATTTGCCGCATTAGCAAAATTTATATTTATAGATATTGTTATATATTTAATCGTTCCGGTTCATTGATTGAACAGAATAAAAAGATGTCGATTAACTCGTGCCAGAATTGTAAATTTATTTACCTATTAAGAGGTAATGATGATTAGTCATTAATGATATGCGCCGAAATCATTTACTGCATGGTAGTCATGAACAACTTGCACGAAATGCATAAACAACCATATTTAAAACAAACCACTACAAACAACACCCAAGAAAGCACAAGCCAAATACAAACCAATAACCAAAACAACACAAAAATTCATTTCTGATAACCAAAGACCACGTAATACCTTGGAAATGAATAGAATTGATGAACTTCACACTTTTATTCATTGATAGTGACTATAACGAATTTGGATATCAACAATTTAAAATTAGACATGCTCTTATAAGAATTTATAGGGGTCATCGTTAGAAAAAATAAAAGGCGAAGGTAATTAAAATCACCTTCGCCCTATAATTTTTGCTAGCTATCTACTCTACTACCTTCTACTTTGATAGTGCTATCAAGATTCACCTTGCTGTTCTGAATAACGCTTCAGATGTTGTTCACGGAATTTATGCCCGATCACTGAATAAACGGTAATGTTCTCTTCAGCCAATTTCAACGCTTTGCCACTTTCACCGGCACAAATGGCTTCGACCAGTGGCAGATGGCTTAATGCGCTCTCTTCCGGGTCATAGCTTGCGTGGTCAATATTGAAATAAATCAACATCTGATTGGCGACATTACGGTAAATCTGATGCAAGCGCATATTACCGCTTAGCTCAATGATTAATGTGTGCAATTCAAGTTCAAGCTTACTGATCTGCAGGCAAGTAACGCCTTCACTGCGGCCAACTTGCAGGTAATAATCCATCAAATCATGCAGTCGGGTTTTGCCCTCTTCGGTAATGTGCTCAGCTGCCAGCCAGGCGGAACGTGTTTCCAGAGCGACACGTAAGTGGTACAGCTCCCACAGGTCATTCTCGGTAATATTAATTACCTGCCAACCAACATAGGGTTTCTGAACCACCAAACCTTCATGGGCCAAGGTGTTCAGAGCCATCCGCACTGTACTGCGCGATAGCTCCAAATCTTTCGCCAGTGCACTCTCCACCAGCTTTTCGCCCATTCCGTATTTTCCACTGAGGATCAGCTCACGCAGATAGCCCGCAGCTTGCTCCTCTAAGCTCTGTTTTACGATTTTCATTATCTTTCCATACATCTACAGATAGCGGAATACCGCAGTTGCCTTAATTCTACCGGATTAGTCAACAATTCGCATAATCAATAAAACGTGACGATTGTCAGACAATCATACAAAAATTGAATGGATAAAACAAAAGGTGATTTGTGTCGCATTTATTTTGGAATTACTCATTAAGATTGCCAACTGTCGATTGTCCGACAATGAACAATCTATGAGGATTTATGGACACACCTTTGAACAAGGCAATTTTGCTTTCCCAGAATGACAACGTGGCGACCCTGCTCGCAGATGTCGAACAAGGACAGCAGATTGAAATTATTGATGACGGCAACCGGGCACAAGGCATTGTGACCTGTAAGCAAGCCATCACGTTCGGCAATAAAGTCGCGGTAAACGCTATCTCGACCCAGGAAGCAATCAAGAAAGCGGGTTACGACATTGGCATTGCCATCAAGGCAATTCCGGTCGGCGAGTTGGTACATGTACAAAATGTCCGCAGTACCCGGGTAGACATCCCAGAGCCGATCATCAAGCAAATCATTGAACAAATGCAGATCGAGGAGTAACGAATGCAGTTTTTCTCAGGCTTTCGTCGCCCCGACGGCCGCGCGGGGATCCGAAATCATGTACTCATCCTGGCCATTGACGAATGTGCAGAAGGTATTGCCCGTGCCATCAGCCAGAAAGTGCCAGGCACTGTCGTTGTAACCAACTACAACACTTGTATGTACGGTGGTAACGAAGAGCTGGTCGGCACTATGGTTGGCGCCGCACTGAACCCTAATGTGGCTGGTGCCCTACTGCTGAACATGGGATGCGGAAGTATCGACCCGGCGATCCTGGCCGATCCTATCCGCAATGCAGGAAAGCCAGTACAGACACTGTCGATCATCAAATCACGTGGAACGCGCAGCACCATCAAAATGGGCACCGAGCTGGCAAAAGAGCTGACAGCTTATGCCGATCAAATCCAGCCTGAACCTATTCCACTCAGCGAACTGGTTGTGGGGATCAAATGTGGCGGTTCTGATACCAGTTCAGGTATTGCCTCTAACCCATCAGTCGGTCGTGTTGCCGACCTGCTGGTAGATAAAGGTGCCACCTGTGTAGCTGGTGAGCTTATCGAGCTTGTCGGTTGTGAGGACATCCTGCGAGAACGAGCAGTTACTCCAGACGTCGCTGACAAGATCGATCGCCTCATCAATGAGGAAGAGAAGCGCTGGCATATCGAAGGCACCAATGTCGAGACCATGAGCATCGGCAACAGTGTCGGCGGCCTGACCACACTCGAAGAGAAGGCACTTGGCGCACTGCATAAAACCGGTACCCGCCCTATTCAGGATGTACTGAGGATCAACGCCAAGATGACCGAGCGTCCGACCACACCGGGAATGTACCTATCAGAAACGACGCACTTATGCGGCGGCTCCGGTATGCATTTCGCCTCTCTCGGTGCCCAGGTGATCCTGTGGACCACAGGTGGTGCCGGATTCAACAACCCGATCGTACCGGTGATCCGAGTCAGCGGTAATGCGGCCCAAATTACTGAAGACATTGATGTCGATGTCAGCGGGATCATGAAGGGAACAGACAGCATTCACTCCTGCGCCGACCGGATCATTCACACGCTGGATAATGTTGTTCAGGGTGAGGCGACTGCCATCGAAGATATCGGTTTCGCCTACTGCACGTTGTATCAAAAAGAT